>JAZOSS010000057.1:0-66701 GCA_045657205.1 Eubacteriales bacterium | reverse complement strand
AGCAAAAGATAAGCCAACCGCTTTAGCGGTAGCTTGAGACCGCTTGCGGTTGGCAGATCTTTCGGTGGGCTTTCAGCCCCGCCAGTAACATGCCCTTATAGGGCTGAGCAAGCCACCGGCTTAGCCGGTGGTTATGACTATTTGATTATTTCTTATACGTAATGATAGTTGAGGAATACTGTTCGGGAAGTTCTATTGTAAGATCTGCTCCGCCGACAAATGATGCGCCCGTGTCAAGGCTTGTGAAGGTGTATTCGCCGTCAAGCTCTTTAAGGGATATTTTTGCCGTACAGCAGGGAGATTTTTCACGTCTGAACGCCATTATCATTCCTTCGTTCGTTTCAACGTCGTGGTACTGCCAGATCACCCATGAAGTAAGGTCGAGACTGTCAGAACCGAAGTTGTGGAAGTGGCAGGGGAAGAATCTGCGGATGGATCTGAATTCTTTAACGACACCCGAAAGCCATTTCATTTCTTCATCCGACATGGAGTGGAAGATAGTTGCATACGAGCCTATGCCCCACGTTGCCGAATACGTGCTTCTTGCCGCATACGTATCCATCTTTCTTTTCGTTGAACAACCCGTAACGGGGAAAAGACGGGATGCGTTTGTGTTGTGTACGTTCGTTACGTCGGGGTTGGGGTTGAATATGCACTGATAGTCCGTTTTGTAAAGCATAAGCGAACGCTTCAGGGTTTCTATATCTATTCTTCTTCCGCCCGATGCACAGTTGTCGATTATAAGGTGGGGGAATTCCGCAATGAGCTTATCCCACAGCTCGTACATACCGAGAATGTGGTATATTTCCGTAATACCGCGTCTGCCTTCTTCGTCAGCTGCTTTCCAGAAAATATCGGGTGTGCAGTTGAAGTCCTGTCTGTAGCAACGGATGTCGAGCGTTTTTATATGCTCTCTGAGTATATTGTAATAATAATCTCTTACTTCTTTCTTTGCGAAGTTTGCAAGCAGATAGCTTTCGCCCGCGTCTATGAAATATTCGGGGTGTTCGGATGCTATCGGTGCGACCTTAGCCGCCTTTTCCGTATCAAACCAAAGCATAAAGCCTGCGTTGCTCTTTTTCGCTTCGGCAACGACGTCAAGGAATTTATCGGGGTGAGCGTCGGGCTTTACTTCCCAGTCGCCTACTTCGTCAGCCCAGATACTGTCGAAGTTGCAGTCACTCTTTGCCTTTTTACCGTTCCAAGCCGCATCTATCCAGTACTGATCGAACTCAACACCGTTTTCGCGGAAACGCTTTATGCGGTTTATCATCTCGTCGCTGGGAAGGCTTCCCCAGAAAAGGTTTGCAAGAAGTCCGGGGTTTTCCTTCGTAAGACATTTGGGCGTGTACTGCTGCCACATAAGATCACGGAATTTGTTATACTGATCGTCATTTTCGGAATACTGCATAACGAGAACGGACGCACCTCTTACCTTTTCACCGGGCTTGAGATAGTATTCCGCATAGTGAAGACCTGCCTTGAAGCGGATGCCTTCATCTTCCTTTGAAAGCGTTGCGATCCAGCTTCCCGTCCAGCCGAGTGCGACGATATAACCTGCGTTTTTGCAAGCGACCTCGAAAAACGGCATAACCTCGTCAGAGCATCTGCCCTCACCGTTTTCAAAGCTGTACGTAACGCCCTTGTTGAAGAAATACTTTGTGTGATATGAAAATTCTTCGGCAGAACGTGCATCGTCGTACGAATATGCTTCACCCTCAACGAGTCCCTGTGTCCAGATGACCTTCGGTGCTTCCTCTGTGTATCTGTTTCCCATAAATTCGTGAACGTATTCGGGCAGAGTAAGAACGGCGTCGATATCCTTTATTTCGGAAAGCGTGCCGCTGTTTTTGTCAGATACGTTTTCGTACCAGACTGTCCATTCAACAGCGTCAAATTCATCGTATTTTTTAACTTCAAGCGTTGTTTTTATATCCTTGTTTACCTCGGGATCGTAAGGTTTACCGTCGTATAAAAACGAAAACTGCGGTTTTATCATAGATCTGTACCTCATTTACAAATATTGTACTTCAAGTATATCACAGGTAAAAATGTTTGTCAATACGACTTTTTCGTTGTTTTCACATATTTAAACAGTTCAAAAAAAATTATCAGCTATATATAGAAATAATTGTTTTAATGTGATATAATGTAAAAAGTTATAATCAGATCCGGAGGCTTCATAAATGAAGAAAATTATTATAAAAGCTGTTTGTACCATACTTTCTGCCGTTATGCTTTTTTCCTGCGTATCGTGCGCCAAAATAAAAAAGTTGGTCGGAGATTACGCCTTGCAGATAGGTTCCGTCACTATGGAAGAGGAGATATTTGCTTACTATATGTCCTGCTACCGCCCGTATTGGATATACACCTTCGGGGAGGACGATACGGAAGAATTCTGGAATTCATCGTCAAACGGTGTCACCGTTGCCGATTATCTTCAGGACGTGACATTGACGGCTATAAAAACGAAGCTCGTTGCCGAATATTTGTTTGATGAATATCATCTCACCCTGACGGATGCGAAAAAAACGGAGGCTCAGTCGATGATAGACGGTCTGCTTCTGGGTATAGGCGGCGAGGAAGAATTTGAAAAAGACGAGCTTATGAAAGAGCTTGGTCTTACCGTTGACGATATGTACGAGATATTCCTTTCAAACGCAAAAGCGGAAGCGGTACAGGATTATCTGTACGGTGAAAGCGGAAAGGAAGTTGTAAACGCCGAGGACAGAAACGCATATTACAATGAAAATTACTGCCGTTATAAGCAGATATACATAATGGACGTCGATTTCGTCCGTGACGAAAATGGGAAAATAAAGTTTGACAAGGACGGATACGCCGTTACCGAAGAAATAAGCGACGAAAGATGGGAGGAAAAATTTTCACTCGCACAGTCGCTTTTGCAGCGTGCCGAAAGCGGAGAGAACTTTGACGATCTTCTGATAGAATATACAGAGGAGCTTTCATACGACAAATATCCCTACGGTCACTATTTCAACAAGCTCACGACGTCAAAAGACAATTACTTCCCCGATATTCTCAACGCTGTCAAGGATATGCAGATCGGTGAATACCGACTTATAAAATCAGATTACGGCTTGCATCTTATAAGCCGTATCGAGCTTGATGAAAACGGCTACGACCATACGGAAAACAAAGACGATTTTGTCAATTTCAATGAGCTTGTCGAAGAAGAAAAGCTCAAAAAGAAGCTTATGAGCTATTTTGACAAGATATCCGTAAACGACAAGGTCATAAGCAAATACCCCATCGACGAGGTAATATACAGCGAATCCTGGACGTACCTGTTCTGATAAACGGAGAAACATATGAAAAAACTTTTTTCGGTATTCATTGCCATAGCTTTTTTGCTCTGCCTTTGCTCTTGCGGTGAAAAAGAGGCACAAAACGTCGTTTTTTGTAACGACGTCGGTGTAACGCAGAAGCAGTACGCGTATTGGATGGCGTACTACAAAACGAAATTTTTAAATACGTTCATCGGCTACGGAAGTGTAAGTGCTGAAACGTACACGGAAGACTTCTGGGATACGGACGTGGACGGCAAGACTCTTTACGAGCTTACGAAAGTACAGGCAGAGGAGTATATAACGGAGCTTGTTGCGTATCTTCATATATATAACGAAAATTCTTTGGGTGATATAGAGGGAGCAGAAGAGCAGATAAAGGAATCGGTCGATTCGTTTATTGATGACGATATAAAGGAAATAGGCTCACGCTCGGCACTCAATACGGAGCTTGCAAAGTACAAGCTCAACGTAAAAGCTCTTTCAAAAATATACGAGCTCGAAATAAAAAAATCAATGGTTGAAGACTATCTTTTCGGCGAAAACGGCACGCATAAAGTGACAGAGGACGAAAGAGAAGAGTATTATAAAGAAAATTACGTAAGAGTAAAGCACGTGCTTGTAAACACGGTTGATAAATACGTGCTTGACGAAGACGGCGAACGCATCGTTGACACGTCTACCGGTTATTACAAAACGGAAAAGCTCACCGATAAAGAAAAGGAAGAAAAAAAAGCACTTGCAAAGGAAATATACGACAAGGCTCAATCAGGTGACGATTTTGAAAAGCTTATCGAAAAGTATAACGAAGACGACGGAATGACGTACTATACCGACGGTTATTTCCTTACGAAGGATTCAGCGTACGAAGAAAACTTCCTTAACGCTTCCTTCGATATGAAGGAAGGGGAAGTACGCACCGTCGAAAGTGCTTACGGAATACACATAATAAAAAAATACGCCCTTGATGACAAGGGCTATGAAAAAGAAATAAATAAAAATTTCTTCTCCGAGCTTGATTCGGAAATAATAAAAATCAAGAAAAAAGAACTTTTTTCAAAGATAGACGTTGAAAACGTATCCGTGTTCGATATTACATCGTTCAAAGCTCTTCCGCTTATGAATAAAGCTCTGCTTTGATCATTTTCGGAGCTTTCCTATAAATGAAAGAGTCAGAACAAGAGCAAAAACGGCACAAAATATTCCGAGAACCGTCAGTATTATCGGCACAGAATAAGGTGACTGCTCGGTAAAAATTAATATTTTCGGTAAATTATTAAAGATCATCTTTGATATAAATAAAACAAGGTAACATTATTTTAATGCAAAAGGGTCTGATTTATGCAAACTAAACGATTTTCAAAAAACGATTCGGGCTTTGTGTGCGTAAACTGCAAAAGCGAAGTGCCGCCGCTCGGCTATACGTCGAGAAATCACTGCCCTAAGTGCTTATGCTCGCTTCATCTCGATATAAACCCCGGTGACAGAGCATCAGACTGTAAGGGTGTTATGCGCCCCGTTTTTGCAACTCCCGATGCCAAAAAGGGCTTTGTCATAACGCATAAGTGTGACAAATGCGGAAAGGTTATAAACAATAAGTCGGCAGCGGATGACAGCACGGATCTTCTCATAGCGCTTACCGTAAACCGTGATTTTTAGCGTTTTGAAAAAATGTTATTGACAAAACGAGTCTGTATGTGGTAAAATAATCGTACGTAAAGATGGGTGATCATATGAACAAACCAAAAATAATTCTTTCAACATCCTTAAAAGGCGGAGTCGGTAAGTCAACTGTTGCCGCAAACGTAGCATATCAGCTTTCGCTGTACGGATACCGTGTGCTTTTGTGCGATCTTGACTTTGAAGTGCGATCTCTCGATCTTATTATGGGATATGAAAACTCCGTATTGTTCGATATATGCGATGTGCTTTCGGGCAGACGGCAGTATAAAGACGCAAAAATAACGGATAAGCGTTCGGATAATTTGTATTTTCTCGGTGCGCCGTATGAGTTTTCCGATTCATTTACGTCGGATGAATTTGCACAAAAATTAAGACAGCTTGCCAAGGACGAAAAGCTTAATTATGTCATTCTTGATACGGCGGGTGCTGACTCGTTTGCACTTGAATGCGCGCTTAAAGCATCGGATGAGGCAATGGTCATAGCATCGCACACTCCCGCATCTTTGCGAGGAGCACAGAAAAGTGCACGTATGTGTGAAGATGCAAACGTATCTCCGCGCCTTATTGTAAATAATTTTGACTATTCGGCGGTCGTTGGCGGCAAGCGTGCAGGTATGCTTGATATAATAGATTCGGCAAAGGTACCGCTTTTAGGTGTCGTTCCTTACGACATCAAGTTAGTATACGCACAAGAACGCGGAATACTTGCGTCAAATGACGAATTTATATCGTACAGAGCTTTCAAAAACATCGCTCAGCGTATGATGGCTGAAAGAACCGGAGAAAGATACGTTCCCATACTAAAGGGAGTTAAAAAGATAAAAAGAAAAAAAGTTTTGACAGTGTGATCCATCAGTTTGCCTATAAGCAAAGAAAGGCAGGAATTCCAATGGAAATAGCAATTATCGCACACGACAGAAAAAAAGAGCTTATGGCGCAGTTCTGCATTGCGTACTGCGGAATTTTAAGTAAACACAATCTTTGTGCCACGGGCATCACGGGTAAATATATAGCAGACGCCACGGGTTTGCAGATAGAAAGACTGCTTTCCGGCGAGCACGGGGGAGAACAGCAGATAGCATCCCGTATAGCGTATAACGAAATAGACATTTTGCTTTATTTCAGAGATACGAAGCCCGAAGCAAATACGGAAGAGTCGTTTGATCTTATAAGACTCTGTGATATCCACAACGTCCCCGTTGCAACGAATATAGCGACGGCGGAGGTACTTATATGCGCCCTTGAAAGAGGCGACCTTGATTGGAGAGAAATAGTAAATCCCCGATCGCAGTATAATCTCAATAAAAGAAAATAATCTTTTTCGGTAAAGAAGCCCGTTATATTCCATGTACAGAGAAGCTCTATAGCTGAGAGGAGCGCTTGGGGTAAAACAAAAGGGATACCGCTTTACTTTAATGCCGTAGGAAATGACGGCACGGCACCGCCGTTATACGGTAAAGAGCAACAAATTCGGGTGGAACCGCGGAATTACCGCCCCGAGGGATTTTCCTCGGGGCGTTTTGTTTTTTCAGCCGAAAGGCAGAAACGGAGATAATATGAAATCGGCAATAAAGCCACTTTTGATATGTATTCTGGCAGTGCTTATTTTAACGGGCGGACTTTTGTACGTACAGTTCGTAAAGCCCCTTCCCGCACCGCCGGAGCAAGTGTACACGGAAAAAAAAGCAGCACGCATATTTTCTTATTATGAATATTACGAAAGCACTGAAACGCTCGAAGACGGGAAAGTGCCTTTTGAAATATATATCGTAACGGTTGAAGAAGCCGACTACGAAAAAACGGACGGTATTGCATATTTTTACTCGTTTGATGCAGATAAAAACGAAATAGTATCTTTTTCGTCAAATGCAAAAAAACGCAAGCTCAAAGCAGACGTTGCACTTAACGGAAAATGTATTGAAGATGCGTACGGTGAGTTTGATACTTTTTCAAAAATAAGCAATAAATTTCAGTACGATATACCGAGAAACAGCGAAACGATAAAGGTGTATCTTACCACAAGCGACGGTTATTATTTAAGGGAATATACGGAGGATGAATTTTTAAATTCCGTATTTGCCGACACTTATAACATATATAAAGAAAAGAATAAGTAAAGGAGATAAAAAATGATAAACGTAAAATTTTCAAACGGAAAGACGTTCTCCTCGGACGTTCCCGTAACGATCTACGATGCGGCAAAAGCATCGGAACTTATCGACAAAACGGTGTTCGCCGCACTTTGCAACGGCACGCCTGCAGAGCTTACACAGCCTATCGAGGAAGACTGCGAAATTCAGCTTCTCACGTTTGCCGATAAAGAAGGTAAGCTTATATTCCGCCACACGGCATCGCACATTTTAGCACAGGCAGTCCTCCGCCTTTTCCCCGATGCAAAGCTTGATAAAGGTCCGTCCACGGAAAACGGATTTTTCTACGATATTGACTGCGAAACGTCATTTACACCCGATATACTCAAGCAGATAGAGGGCGAGATGAACAAGATCATTAAAGAAAATCTCAAGATCGAACGCTCCGTTCTTTCGCGTGCAGACGCGCTTGAGCTTATGAAAGATCAGCCGTATAAGGTTGAAAAGATCAATTCTTTACCCGATGACGCTGTTCTTTCCTTCTACCGCCAGGGCGAATTCGTCGATATGTGTACGGGCCCGCACCTCTTTTCAACGGGTGCTGTAAAGGCTGTAAAGCTTATACAGTGTACGGGTGCATACCACGACAACGACAGAAACAAAAAGATGCTTCAGCGTATAAACGGCGTTGCATTCCCCTCAAAGCAGGAACTTAACGACTATCTTACGGCAGTCGAAGAAGCAAAGAAGCGCGATCATAATAAAATAGGCAGAGAGCTTGGCTACTTCACAACGAGCGAATATATAGGCCAGGGACTTCCTTGCCTTATGCCGAAGGGAACGAAGCTCTTCCAGATACTCAACCGCTACGTTCAGGATAAAGAGGAATATGAGTACGGCTACGTTATGACGAAAACCCCTCTTATGGCTAAATCCGACCTTTATAAGATATCGGGACACTGGGGCCATTACCGTGACGGTATGTTCGTTTTGGGCGATCCCGAAGCTGAAGGCGAGGTGCGTGCACTCCGTCCTATGACTTGCCCCTTCCAGTACCAGGTATATCTTGCAGAAAAGCACTCGTATAAGGATCTTCCCATAAGATACGCCGAAACGTCAACGCTTTTCCGTAACGAGGATTCGGGCGAAATGCACGGACTTATCCGTGTTCGTCAGTTCACGATCTCCGAAGGACACCTCGTACTCCGCCCCGACCAGCTTGAAGAAGAATTTAAAAACTGCGTAAAGCTTCTCAAAGAGGTTATGACGGACGTAGGACTTATAGGCGACCTTTCGTACCGCCTTTCCAAGTGGGACCCCAACGACCGTGAAAAATATATCGGTACGCCCGAGGAATGGGATATGTCCGAAAACCTTATGAGAAACATCCTTAACAATATCGGACTCGAATTTACCGAGGCTGTCGGTGAAGCGGCATTCTACGGACCGAAGCTCGACGTTCAGATGAAGAACGTACACGGTAAAGAGGATACGGTCGTAACTATCCAGGTAGACCTTATGCTTGCACGCCAGTTCAATATGACGTATACGGATTCAAACGGTCAGCAGCAGTATCCTTATATCATTCACAGAACGTCACTCGGCTGCTACGAAAGAACGATCGCTTATTTGCTTGAAAAGTATGCAGGCGCACTTCCGCTGTGGCTGTCACCCGAGCAGGTAAGAATACTCCCGATAGGCGACGATCAGGCAGAATACGCAGAAAAAGTAAGAAAAACGCTTGCCGCATCGGGCATCCGCGTAAAGTGCGATACGCGTAACGAAAAGATAGGATATAAGATAAGAGCCGCACAGCTCGAAAAGATACCCTATATGCTCGTTATAGGTGAAAAGGAAATGCAGTCAGGCTCCGTTGCCGTCCGTGAAAGAGCGGCAGGCGATATCGGCACGATGACGATCGAAGAATTCCTCACAAGAGCAGTAGAAGAAAACGTAAAGAAAGTTATAAAATAAATCAAAAATCCGAGTCAGCCGACTCGGATTTTTAATACTATTTCGGTTCTATATCAAATTCTTCAAGGGTGGAAAAATCAACGGGGAAGGTGAGCGACTGCGTAAGATCGACTCCTGCAACGAGGTGGTACTTAACGCCCATATCTTTCATCCAGTTACGCACCTCGGTCGTCTGATAAACGCCCTGCGCGTTCTGATATACCCAGATCGGGATAGGCCACAAACAAAGTGTCGGTGAGATCTTTTCGTATGCTTCCTTCGTTACGCCGTTCTGCCCGTGGTGCGCCATTTGCACCATATCGCTCTTGAGGTCGTCACCGTATTTGTCAATAAGTTTTTGGCTTTGGAAAAGGTACGCATCACCCAAAAACAGAATGGTCTGTCCTTCAATCGTTACTCTGAATATCATTGAGGTGTCGTTGATGTTCGTTTCTTTTTCTTCGTCGGTAACTGTCAAAAGTATTTCAAATTTTATACCGTCGATGTCGATTACGTCCCCTTCAAAGGCGGTTTTGCCGTTTGTCTTTGCAAATTCACCCTTGCCCATAAATCTGTCGTACGACTGTTCAAGCTCGTCATAAAGAAAAGCGTATTTTCCGCCCTCCGACGTATTCATAAATTCTCTTGAAGGGAAATTGAAATAGACGTTGTTTACCGTCATCTTTTTGCGCTTGTTCGTGCCGATGAGGGTAAATTCTCTTACGTGGTCGTCGTGCATATGGGATAAAAACCACGCTTCGATAACGGGTTCTTTCTCGCCGCTTATTTCCTGAAGCTTTTTGTATAAATAGCCGCTGTTTATATCAGAACCCGCACCGCCTCCGTCTATGACTATAAGCTTGCCGGTTGCCGTTTTTATTACGTAGCAGTTGAGAAGCATATTTTTGTCGGGTGCTATCTGATAAAGTACGGGGTTTTCTCTTGGCATATTATCATCTCCTTTTTCTGTTTCGGTTTCAATTACCGTTTCCGGTGAAGTTTCGGTGAAAATCGTTTCGCTGTCTGTGTCTTTTTCCGTATTTTGCGAGGTGTCGGATGAATTGTTCGAACATCCGCACGTAAAGAGAAAAGACGTCATAAGTAAAAATGCAATAATTTTTTTCAAAATATTCACTCCTTGACATTTACTGTAACGATTATATCACAGACAAGACGAAAAAACAAGTTAAAACCTTGAAATGTTAATATTAAAAGTATATAATGCAATAAATATAATTTTTTAAGGAATTGGAAATGAAAAAAGAAAAACAAAAAAAGAAGGGTAAAATTGCTGATATTTTGCTCGGTTTCATCTATATCATAGCTTTTGCCGTGTGCGGTGCGCTTATGGCATCCGAAACGGAAGGACTTTCGGCAAAAGATTCGTTTATAAAATTCATACTGCTTTTAGCCGTTATGTATCTTGCATTGACTGTGCAGTTGATAGTACACGAAGCAGGACACCTCGTTTTCGGTCTTTTGTCGGGATATAAGTTCAAATCGTTCAATGTTTTCGGCTTCGTTATTCTGAAAACGAACGGAAAAATAAGATTTTGCCGTGAAAATATAGCAGGTATGGGCGGACAGTGCCTTATGACACCGCCTGAAATGAAAGACGGTAAAATACCCGTTTTCATATACAATTACGGCGGAGCTTTTTTAAACCTTATACTTTCCGCCGTGTCGCTTTGCCTCTATCTTTTTATGCCGCATATTGAGTTTTTGTCGCCGTTTTTTCTGTATTTAACGGTGATCGGTATAAGCTTTGCACTTGCAAACGGTATACCGTTTAAAGGAACGCTTATATCAAACGACGGATATAACGCTTTAAGCCTTGGACGTGATAAAGACGCACTGCGCGGACTTTGGCTGCAGCTTATGATAAATTCGCTTTCATCGGACGGTGTTGCCCTGAAGGATATGCCCGAGGAGTTTTTCACAGTACCCACAGACGAGCAGATGAAAAATACAATGATAGCCCCCATCGCTGTTTTTGCTTCAAACCGCTATACAGAACAGCACCGCTTTGAAGAAGCGGACGCCCTTATGAAGCGCCTTTTGGAAATGGAAAGCGGTATAGTAGGTCTTCATAAAAATCTTATGATATGCGACAGATTATATATAGAGCTTATTTCCGAAAACAGAAAAGACGCAGTTGATGCTTTTCTGACAAAAGAGGAGAAAAACTTTATGAAATCAATGAAAACGTACCCGACCGTTATGAGAACGGAGTACGCATACGCATTGCTTTGTAATGAGGATGAAGAAAAAGCGGAGAAAATAAAGGCTCAATTTGAAAAATGTGCAAAACACTATCCCTACGAAGCCGATATCAAAACGGAACGCACGCTTATGCAGTTGGCTTATGAAAAATTTTCAAAAGCAGAACTCAAATAAAGAAGCGAATATGTAAAAATAATTTCCAAAAAGAAAAAACGCAAGAGTAAAGAATTACGATCATGGCACTGCACGTATATTTTGCAACGATATGTACGAAGTATCGGAAAATGTTATTTGCACCCATATAAGCGATTCCACCGATAAGAGTAACACAAAACCGCCCCTGCAGATCGGCAGGGGCGGTTTTTGAGTTTATCTCATTTCCTTATCGAAAAAGTGGCGCGCATCGCTTATTGCATCGGTAACTATTTCAGGAAGACCGCCGCCTTCTCCGTCGTTAACCGTATCGCTTTCCTTTGACGTTTCTTTTTCGGTAACTCTGTCCGTTGCCTTATCCGTCACTTTATCGGTCACTCTGTCGGTTACGGGTGCTGTTGCGGGCGTTTTCGTCGTCGTACTGTCTTTTTCGTCTTTTCCGCAGGCGCAGACCGAAAGCGACACTGCGGCAGCGAGAAATATCAAATAAAGTTTTTTCATTTTTAAATTGATTTCCTTTCCGAAGCGCAGTGTCTTTTACTGCGCCGAAGATAGTTTTGCCTAAAAAAGTCCTCATATGCGTATTTTTTATTGGAAAATCAAGGGTATTTTTCTTTTTTAAAAAAAATTTACAAAATAAATTGGCGATAGGTATTGACAAAACACCCATCATTGGATTATAATAAATCCGCTTGCCTTATATGGGCAAATAATTGATTATGTCGGTGCTGTAATCGGGGCATCTGTATATAATTATTCCGCTTATTACAAAGGAGGTTCCAAAATGCTCAGAACATATCAGCCTAAGAAACGCCAAAGAAAAAAAGAACACGGTTTCAGAAAAAGAATGAAAACCGCTAACGGCAGAAAAGTCCTCAAGCGTCGTCGCGCTAAGGGCAGAGCAAGACTTACTTATTAATTCTTGCTTGAAAAGTTGCTTTTCGGGGCTGTTGGCACTTTGTCAATAGCCCTCCCCTCGTTCTTCAGAACGGGGGAATACTTTTTTTATAAAAATTTGTACCGAGGCAGGTCTTGGTAAATGAAGCTGTACGCCATCAAAGAAAACCATTTGTTTTCAAAAACATATGCAAAAGGCAAAAAAGCCGTAACGCATACCGTTTGTGTTTATACACTGCCCGATTATCACGCAGCACGCTTACAGCGGGCGCATCCATTAAAATTGAGGATCAACCGTGTCGGATTTACCGTCACGAAGAAGCTCGGATCGGCACCTTCTCGCAACAGGGCGAAAAGGGTAATGCGTGAAGCCTATTATAAGGCTCAAAAATTATATAACATCAAAACGGGGAAGCTTATCGTCGTCGCCGCAAGACAGGCGGCAACAACAGCGAAGACGGACGAGGTGTTCAAAGATCTTGTCTGTGCGTTTGAAAAAACGGGACTTATATAAATGAAATACGTTTGTATGTTCATAATAAAACTGTACCGTCGCTTTATTTCACCACTGAAGCCGCAATGCTGTCGGTTCACGCCCTCATGCTCGCAATACGCGTATGAGGCTTTTTCCAAACGAGGTTTTTTTGTGGGCTTATGCTTAAGTGTTTGGCGGATATTGAGATGTAACCCTTTCTGTAAAGGCGGTTACGATCCCGTACCCGAAAAAGGCAGGACCACAACAGCGAAGAAAAATGAGGAGTAAGGCATTAAATGTTCGATTGGGTTGCCGAAATACTTAAATATGTAATGATATTTTGCGATAAAATATCGTTTCATAACTATGCGCTCGCGCTTTTTCTGTTTGCTTTGATAGTCAAAATAATTCTTTTCCCGTTCAGTATAAAGCAACAGAAAAACACGGTAAAATCCGCACAGCTCCGCCCGAAGGAATTGGCGATACGTAAAAAGTACAAGGGCCGTACGGATCAGCAGACACAGCAAAAAATGACAATGGAGATACAGGAAATGTATCAAAAGGAAGGCTACAACCAGTTTGGCGGTTGTCTGCCCTTGCTGATACAGCTTCCCGTGCTTTATTCACTTTATGCCATTATTCAAAATCCTCTTTATTACGTCTGCCGTTTTTCAACAGCTCAGATAGAAACGATAACTGAAGCGTATAACCGCGCTACGGGCTATATAAGCGGAGTTGCAAACTCAACTTATACCGCCGCCATCAACGTATTGAGCTACGTAAACAAAAACGGCGCACAGCCGATAATCGACCATCTTCCCAAGGACGGTATCGTTCCGGATGGTGCTGTCAGCGCAGGCGGTGCGGCAATTACGGATTGGAGCACTTTCTGTGCGGATATCGCCGAAAGACTTTCCTCTCCCGATCTTCCCAACTTCAATCTGTTCGGAATATTCGACCTCGGCAAAGCACCGAACGTCGCATCGGGCATATATCTTCTCGTTCCCGTCGTCGTATTTTTGGCAATGTTTGCAACGATGAAGATACAGAAGAAGTTTACCTATCAGCCTATGGCGGCAGAAGGTACGCCGAACATATCCATGAAGATGATGGATATAATGATGCCCGCACTTTCGGCATTTTTGAGCTACAGCTTGCCTACGGCACTTGCTCTTTACTGGGTATATCAGAACGTGCTCGGTCTTGCACAGCAGATCGTACTTTCAAAGATGTTCCCCGTTCCGAAGCTTTCCGACGAGGAAATAAGACAGATGCAAAAGGAAGCCGAAAAAGAAGCGGCAGCGGCACGTAAAGCTCAGGCGGCTGAGAAAAAGACAAATCCGAAGCGTTCGTTACATCACATAGACGACGATGAGGAAGATATTCCCAGACGTAAAGGCGATGACAGTATGGAGGACGACTCCGTATTCATCAAAAATAAAGAGAAAAACAAAAAAATAAGCAAAGCAGAGCTTAAAGACGATAAAAAAGATTCTGACAGCGAGGAATAATTTTTAGTCCATATATTGGAGAAATTTAATGAAAAAGGAACTTATTGCAGTCGGAAAAACGACGGAAGCTGCTGTTGCGGACGCATGCGCACAGCTCGGCGTTGAATTGTCCGACGTAACATATGAGGTTATAGAAGAAGCGAAAAAGGGCTTCCTCGGCATGGGTGCAACACCTGCAAAGGTCAAAGTCGTCTACGCCGTATCCCCCGTTAAAACAGCGGCGGAATTTATTAAAACGCTCATCGAAAATATGAACCTCACTGCCGAAGTAAAGGTAGAAGAAAACGAAGACGGTGCAATGATCAGCATAAGCGGCGACGATGCCGGCGTGCTCATCGGCCACCACGGCGACACGCTCGATTCTCTGCAGTACCTTACGAATCTTGCCGCAAACAAAAAAGACGGTGCAGATGATGAACGCGTATACGCAAGAATTACGGTCGATATCGAAAATTACCGCGCAAAGCGTGAAGAAACGCTCCGCACACTTGCAAGAAGAACAGCCGACAGAGTAAGAAGAACGAGAAGAAACGTAACTCTTGAGCCTATGTCCGCTCAGGAAAGACGTATCATCCATTCCGAAATACAGGATATTGAAGGTATAACGACCTTCTCCGTCGGTCAGGAATCCAACCGCAAGGTAGTCGTTGCTATCGACAAAAAAGCACAGGCATAACTTATAAAACGATCTCCCGCAAGCCAAACGGCCTGCGGGAGATTTTCAATTTATCAATTTTCCCTATAATCACCACTACATTAATAGGGGCGTCGAAGATTCCGGTACCTACATTTCTCATTTCTGATTTTAGCTCCTTCACGGAAGGAATCCTATGCTTGTGAAAAATGATGAACACATATTTTCGAACAGGGGTTATCATAGATCTGAAATCCGCCCGATGAGCGGATTTTTTATTTATTTCGTATTATTGTTGGAAAATACGTCTGCCACTTCGCTTATCGTGATATAGGCGTGGTGGTCGATGTCGTGGACAAGCTCCTTCATTCTTACGACCTGATAACGGTTGACGATAAAATATATCATCGTCTTATCTCTGTTTGAATAACCGCCCTTCGCATCAAGGTACGTTACACCGCTTCCGAATGTTTCCGTCAGCTTTTCGCAGACCTCTTTCGGTTTTTCGGTGATGATAATGGCGCATTTTGCCCTGTCTATACCGTCAACTATAAAGTCAACGGCTTTGAGTGCCGCCGTATACGCAACGATCGAATAAAGCGGCAACACCCAGCTTTTGAGTATGATTCCGCAAGCTATGTAAAGCACCACGTTATATATCATAACGAACGTGCCGACCGTTATGCCGAGCCTTTTTGCAAAAATAACCGCCATAACTTCAACGCCGTCCATAGCACCGCCGTAGCGTATCGCAAGACCGCTTCCGATACCCGATATCACACCGCCGAACAAAGCGCACAAAAGCAGATCCTCACCTGCAAACGGAGATGCAACGCTTACGTCAACAGGCAAAACATCAGTAATGAGCCAGGATGAAATTGAGTATATACACACTGTATATATAGCGTACACCGTAAACTGCCAGCCCTGCCTTTTAAGTCCGAACAAAAACAGAGGTATATTAAGCAGGATCAAAAATACGGAAAGTGTCAGGTATTCGGGTGTCAGACGGTCCAAAAGCATAGACGTACCCGAAATTCCGCTGTCGTACAGATTTACCGGCATCAGAAACACCGTTATACCAAAAGCATTTACAATGCCTGCAACTGTCAGCATCAAAATGTTTGCAAGCTTCAGTTTTCTTTCTTTCACCCTTGATCCTCCGCAAATATTTTATTAAATGTATTCAAGCTCCGTAAAATCCTTTATGCAAAGCATTGCATCGGGATGTTTTATTCCGCTTATGGCTACGACCTTCATACCTGCATTGAGCGCGGCATTTATCCCCGCCATAGAATCCTCAAACACAACACATTCGGAAGGATCAAAGCCGCAAAGCTTCGCCACCAATAAAAACAGGTCGGGCGCAGGCTTTTTGGCAAGCGGCAAAGAACCGTCGCATATCACCTTGAAATGCTTATCAAGGGAAAGATCTTTTGCTATTTTCGGTGCAAATATGCTTGAAGAGCCGACACCGCACGGTACGCATCTGTCGTTTGCGTAATTCAGAAAAGGCACGATACCGCCGACGATATCGTTTTCCGAAAGGTCTTTCGTTATTTCAACGTACGTGTTTTCTTTCGTATCGCCGACAATTTTTCTGTCCTCGTCGGTGAGTGTCATTTCCGATTTTTCAGCAATATAGTTTACGATATAATCACGGCCCGTGCTTTTCAAGGGCAGATATTCTTCGTCACCTATATGAACGCCGTAAGGCTCGCCGCCTTTATTCCAGGCTATGAGATGATACTTTTCGGTATCCACAACGACACCGTCAAAATCGAAAATACAGCATTTGAAATCGTGAATATCACCGCTTTTATCCTTTATACGCACGCGTTTTTTATAGCTTTCTTCAACGAGGCGTGCGATTTCAAGGTTTGCCGAAGCGACAACGCCTTCGTCCCCGAAGGAATATTCCTCCCCTTCGAGGTTCGTTATGACAGCCCCCGCCTCTTTGCATATGATAACTCCGGGTGCTATATCCCAGAGATTTCTCGTTATAACGACCGTGCAGTCCGTTTTGCCCATTGCGGCGTACGCAAAATCAAAGCAAGCCGCGCCGAACATTCTTATTTTGGCTATTTTGGGATACAAAAATCCCATCGAATCATGCTGTCTTTTTGCAACGGCGGAGTCCATATGCGAATAGTCGCCCATGCTTGCTATGACGTTATTCAGCGTAACCGTTGAGTTTACGTGTATTTTTTCACCGTTTCTGTACGCACCGCAGTCCTTTTCGGCATAAAACAGCTCGTTTGTATGCGGCAGATAAATCACACCCAGAACAGGCTCTTTATCAACGAACAAAGCACACTGAACACCGTGCAAGCACACGTTTCTTGCCATATTGCACGTGCCGTCGATAGGATCTATCACCCAGACTCTTCCGACAAGCTCCTGATCTGACGACGTTTCCTCGCCGTGTATTTTATCGCCTTCGTATTTTTTAAGTATTTCCTCGGAAAGATACTTTTCGATGCTTATGTCGATATTTGTAACGAGGTCGAAATGTGATTTCTGCATCACCGCTTCGGCACCGCCCGACGCGTATTTTTCATAAGCCGAACGTATCTTTTCGGTTATAAATTCAAGTTCGCCCGTGTATTTCATATCAAAGCTCAAATCCTTCGCCGTATCCGTAGTGTTCTGCAACGTAGTCTACGTCCTTGTCGCCTCTGCCGGAGAGCGTTGCAAGAATAGATCCGCCCGTCTTTGCGTGTTCCTTTGCGTATCTCATTGCAAAAGCAACCGCGTGCGAGCTTTCAAGTGCGGGGATGATACCCTCGTAGCGTGACAGTGCAAAGAACGCCTTTACAGCTTCTTCATCGTCAACCGTTACATACTTTACGCGTCCGCAGTCGTGCAGATATGCGTGTTCGGGCCCTACGGAGGGGTAATCAAGTCCGCTTGCTATTGAGTAAACGGGAGCAGGATCGCCGTTTTCATCCTTGAGCATAATGCTTTCAAATCCGTGCATGATACCGGGCTCGCCGTACGTCATTGATGCCGCATGATCACCGAAGCCTGCACCTTTTCCGAGAGGCTCAATTCCGTATATATCAACGGGATCAGCCAAAAATCCCGTAAACGTACCTATTGAGTTTGATCCGCCGCCGACGCACGCCGCAACGGCATCGGGCATAATACCCGTCATTTCAAAGAACTGTTCTCTTGCTTCGTATCCGATAACTGACTGGAAATCACGTACCATAAGCGGGAACGGATGCGGACCTAAAACGGAGCCGATACAGTAAATTGCATCCTTGTATTCTCTCATATACGCATCAAACGCCGCATCGACAGCCTCTTTAAGCGTTTTAAGGCCGTGAGTTACGGGAACGACTCTTGCACCGAGCATCTTCATTCTCGTTACGTTGGGTGCCTGCTTTGCGATATCGACCTCACCCATATAAATATCACATTCAAGTCCGAAATATGCCGCCGCAGTTGCCAGAGCAACACCGTGCTGGCCTGCGCCCGTTTCGGCAATTATCTTCTTTTTGCCCATATATTTTGCCAAAAGTCCTTCACCCATACAGTGGTTGAGCTTATGCGCGCCCGTGTGGTTGAGGTCTTCACGCTTTAAGTATATCTGGCAGTTACCGATCTTATTTGAAAGTCTTTCGCAGTGGTAAACGGGTGTAGGTCTGCCCTGGAATTCCTTACGTATGCGGCGAAGCTCGTTTATGAACTTTGCGCTGTGGCAGATAGCCTGATAAGCATCGCTTATTTCTTTAAATGCAGGCTCAAGCTCAGCGGGCAGATACGCACCGCCGTATCTGCCGAATCTGCCGTCGGGTGTAGGAAATTCCTTTGAATACGTTACGAAATCTTTATAAGTTTTCTTGTTTTCCATGATATTCTTCTCCTGTTTTATTTAAGTATTACGTTTTCGATATTTTAATGTAACTGCACACGCCATCGTTTTGAAAAAATAAACATATATCCTCCCAAACAAAAAAATTCCTGTCCGAAATAGGACAAGAATAACTTCCTGCGGTACCACCTAAATTAACGAAAATTTCGTTCTCTCTGCCGTACACCGTTATGTACGCACCCTTTTAACGGTAGGTTACCGTCAGCCATTACTCACTTTCGTTTTCCTGCTGCCCTCATAAGCCCATTCGCCAACCGTTTCGCTGCGGCATTTCACCACACTGCCGCTCTCTGCAAGCTACACTGCCTGACTACTATTCTTAATCAAAGGTTTCGCCTATTATCGATATTATACACCCGAGATACGATTTTGTCAATACTTTTAAAAAATAATCTTGACTTACTTCCCCCCGGGATGTATAATGAATTTAAATAATAAAAGAGAACGGTATAAAATTATGATGGTACGTCCTTTAGCTGACAGAATGCGCCCGGAGGATTTTGACGATATAGTAGGTCAGGAGCATCTGTTCGGTGAAAACGGTTCGCTTCGCAATATGATCCGATCGGGATACATAACGAATATGATATTTTACGGTCCTCCCGGAACGGGCAAAACAACGAGCGCGAACATAATTGCAAAAAAATCAAATATGACGATGTACAAGCTCAACGCAACGACGGCATCGCTTGCAGACGTCAAAGAAATTGCAGAGCAAACGTCAACGGCACTCGGCGAAGGCGGAATACTTCTGTACCTCGACGAGATACAGTATTTCAACAAAAAACAGCAGCAGTCACTGCTTGAATATATCGAAGACGGCAGAATAACTCTCATCGCATCGACCGCCGAAAACCCTTTCTTTTCCGTATACAGCGCCGTTATTTCACGAAGTGCGGTGTTTGAATTCAAGCCTGTAAGACCGAAGGAATGTGTAAAAAGACTCAGAAAAGCTCTCGACGTGCTAAACGGCGATATAGGATGTGACGTTTCCTGCACGGACGGCGTGCTTGAATACATAGCCTCCGTTTGCGGAGGCGACGTGAGGCGTTCTATCGGTATGCTTGAGTACGTAAGATACGCCGCGGACGGTGAGATAACGAAAGAGCTTACCGACAAATTCATTCCCGACACGATGAGAGGGCAAGGCGCTTTTGCAAAAGACGGTGACGGACATTACGATCTGCTTTCGGCATTTCAGAAGTCGATAAGAGGCTCCGATCCCGACGCGTCTGTTTTTTATCTTGCAAAATTGCTCGGTGCAGGTGAGCTTTTGAGCGTCGTGCGCCGTCTTTCTGTAATAGCCTCCGAGGACATAGGTGCGGCATATCCGCAGGCAGCATCAATAACGTACGCCTGCTGTCAGCAGGCGCTGTCGCTCGGATTGCCCGAGGCGCGCATACCGCTTGCAAACTGCGTTATAATGCTTGCAACGTCACCGAAATCCGTAACGGCACTTGAAGCGTACGATATGGCATCGGCGGATATCGCAAAAGGACTTGGCAAAAACATCCCCTCCCACCTTCTCGACAGCCATTATGCAGGTGCGGGAGTTCTCGGACACGGACAAGGGTATAAATATCCGCACGCATACGAAAATGACTATATCCCCCAGCAGTACCTTCCCGACGATATCAAAAACAAAACGTACTACACGTACGGAACGAACAAAACGGAGCAAGCCGCAAAGGCATATTGGGATAAGATCAAAGAGAAAAAATAACCCTTCTCTGCAGTTGTAATGAATTTAAAACAGAGCGGTGCATATTATCATGTGCCGCACATAGGGCTTGCTCCTTCCGAATATAAGGTAAAAACCCCCTTCCGAGGAAGGGGTTTTTGTTATATGTTGAGAAGCATATCGAAGCTTTCGTCGAGGAACTGTTTAAGTTCTTCTGCGGTAAGCTGACGCTGTGCGATGAGAGAAAGCGTATATATCTGCTTTGCAAGCTTTTCGGCTTTCACTTCATCCTCTGTTATGACTTTCGCAAGCTTATCTGTAAGCGAGCTGTTCGTGTTTATAATGAGCGTCATATCAGACGGCATATCGGGCATACCGTCCATTTTGTACATTCTCATCATATCCTCAAAACGGCGTGACTGCTCGTTTATATTGATGAGCGCGGGAGTCTTTTCGTCTTTAAGGCACTCGTAGGTAACTTTAAGATCGTCTTTACCGCTTATCTTGCGGAAAACGGCTGTGATGCTCTCATTTTCCACAGCCTCGCCCTCGCCCTTGAGAGCTGCGGCAACGTCTGCGTCTATTCTTACGAATTTTACGTCCGTGTTGTCTGTTTCGATCGTGTGGATGTACTGCGTGTCAAGTATACGGTCGAGGAGGATTATATTTATTCCCTCGTTTGAGAACATCGAAATATACTGCGCCTGCGTCGTTACGTCCGTTGCGTAGTAAACGGTGTTTTCGTGCTTTTCTTTTGCCTCACTGAGATATTCTTCAAGTGTATAATACTTTCCGTCCTCCGTTGCGGACTTGAAAATAACGCACTTCTTAACCCTGTCGTGGAATTTTTTATCTCTTATGGAGCTGTATTCGACGAACGTCTTGAGATCATCCCAGAGCTTTTCGTAACTCTCTCTTTCGGTGTTGAACATCGAATTGAGCTTGTCGGCAACCTTCTTTACGATATGTGCCGATATTTTTGAAACGTAACCGCTGTTTTGCAAATAGCTTCTTGAAACGTTCAAAGGAAGCTCGGGACAGTCAAGCACACCCTTGAGCATAAGCATATATTCGGGGATTACTTCCTTGATATTATCCGCAACGAATACCTGATTGTAATAAAGCTTTACCTGACCTTCGAGGGAGTCGTATTCGTGGTTCAGCTTGGGGAAATACAGTATTCCCTTGAAATTAAGCGGATAATCGGCGTTTATGTGAATGTGGAAAAGCGGCTCTTTGTAATCGTTGAATACCTTTGTGTAGAACTGCTTGTATTCTTCTTCGGTACACTCCGAAGCGGATCTCTGCCAGAGGGGGTGGGGGTCGTTTACAGGCCCGTTTTCTTCTTTTTCTTCACCTTCGACGGCGAAATATATCGGCACGGGCATAAATGAGCAGTATTTTGAAAGTATTTCTCTTATTTTGCCTTCGTTTAAATATTCCGCTTCCTCGGAGGTTATCTTCATTATTACGTCTGTTCCGTGTCCTTCACGGTCGCCGTCGAATATTTCGTACTCACCGTCGCTTGTGCATATCCACCTTACGGCAGGAGAGTTGGTATATGATCTTGTCTGAACCGTTACCGTGTCACTTACCATAAATGATGAATAAAATCCGAGACCGAAATGGCCGATGATACCCTCACTTGAAGAATCCTTTTCGGAGTTTTCATACTTTTGTATAAATTCAACAGCACCCGACAAAGCGATGCGGCAGAGATATCTTTCAAGCTCGTCCTTCGTCATACCGATACCGTTATCGGAAACGGTGAGCGTTCCTTCGCCCTTGTCAAGTGTTACGGTTATTTTATATTCTTCGCCTCCGAAATCGGCTTCTCCGAGGGAAGAAAGTCTTTTAAGCTTCGTTACGGCATCCGTTGCGTTTGATACTATCTCACGGAGAAATATTTCCTTTTCGGAATAGAGCCATTTTTTGATTATGGGGAAAATATGTTCGATATCGACGGATATACCGCCTTTTTTTACATCTTCACTCATTTTAAAACATCCTTTCTTTTACTGTTATTTAGCAATCGGGTGTATAAAACCTCGTTATGTGGTGAAAATATTTCATACAACCCGTACGGGTAAATCAAAAAAACGGAGATGTTGCATATGGAAAAAAGAAATTCTGAAAAGCAGGCAAGGATCCTGTACACGGTGCTTGCGGCAATGCTTGTCATTATTATGGTGATATCCGTAATAACGGCAATAAACAAGCGCAAGGATAAAAACAAACCGCCCGTTGATACGGACACACCTGTAACTACACAGCAAAGCGTGCAGACAAGACCGCAGGAAACGGTAAGACCGCCCGTTATTATCCCCGATGAAACGAAAGCTCCCGAAACGCTCGTCATCACGGATGAACCTGCAAACGAGGATATCCCGACGGAAGACGAACCCGTTTCAACTCCCAAAATATTCGTTATGCCGACTGACGGAAGCGTTGTAAAAAGTTTTTCGGAAGATCTGCCCGTGTATTCGGCAACGATGAACGATTACAGAGTTCATACGGGTGTTGATATATACGCTGAACCCGGTATGCCCGTATACAGCTTTACCGACGGGGTGGTGTCGAAGATATATAACGATCCTATGATGGGAATGACCGTGAAGGTTGACCACGGCGACGGACTCGTTTCGTATTATCAGAACCTTAACGAACAGCTTGCCGAAGGCATAAAAGAGGGTGTCAAGGTCGATGCGGGACGTGCTCTCGGCTGTGTCGGTGAAACGACGCTCGTTGAGCTTTCCGACGCACCCCACTTGCATTTTGAAGTCAGAAAAGACGGGGATGCAGTTGACCCTTGCGAATACCTTTCCGCATTGAAAGAAACGAATGCGGAACTGACAGAATAATCTTTATATTTACTTTAAACGGGTGCCGTTCGCTTTGCGGACAGCACCCGTTTTTTATTCAGTTACGCGGTTGCCTTTTGGGCTTATTAATACATGCCGCCCATTCCGCCGGGTGCTGCTGCAGGTGCGGGATTTTCTTCCTTCTTGTCAGCAACGAGAGCTTCTGTTGTAAGAACTGTGGAAGCGATGGATGCTGCGTTCTGGAGTGCGGAACGTGTTACCTTCGTAGGATCTACGATACCCTTTTCAAGCATATCAACGTATTCTTCAGCGTAAGCGTCGAAGCCGTATGCGATCTTTCCGCTGTTCTTTATCTTGTCAACGATAACGGAGCCTTCAAAGCCTGCGTTTGCGGAGATCTGTCTGATCGGTTCTTCAAGAGCCTTGAGAACTATCTTAACACCTATTCTTTCATCGCCGTCAACGGAGGGAAGGAGTGCTTCAACAGCGGGAATTACGTTAAGGAACGCAACGCCGCCGCCTGCGATGATACCTTCTTCAACGGCTGCCTTCGTAGCGTTGAGAGCATCCTCGATACGGAGCTTCTTTTCCTTCATTTCAACTTCTGTTGCCGCACCGACTTTGATTACTGCAACGCCGCCTGCGAGCTTTGCAAGTCTTTCCTGAAGCTTTTCGCGGTCGAAGTCGCTTGTCGTCGTTTCGATACCTGCTTTGATCTGGCTGACTCTTGCTTTGATCTCGCCCTTGTCGCCCATACCGTCAACGATTATCGTGTTATCCTTGTTGATCTTGACCTGTCTTGCACGTCCGAGCTGTGCTACGGATGCGTCCTTGAGCTCAAGTCCGAGATCGGAGGAGATAACTTCACCGCCTGTGAGAATAGCGATATCCTTGAGCATTTCCTTACGTCTGTCACCAAAGCCGGGAGCCTTGACAGCAACGCAGGTGAACGTGCCGCGGATCTTGTTGAGAATGAGCGTTGTGAGTGCTTCGCCTTCAACGTCTTCAGCGATTATAACGAGCTTC
This sequence comes from Eubacteriales bacterium, assembly GCA_045657205.1. Classification (GTDB taxonomy): domain Bacteria; phylum Bacillota; class Clostridia; order Oscillospirales; family CAG-272; genus RGIG7213. The sequence continues at coordinate 42,365 of JAZOSS010000057.1, read as the reverse complement.
TGACCTGCCTGAACGATCTGTTCGAGCAAGGGGAGGATCTCCTGAACATTTGAAATTTTCTTATCTGTGATGAGGATGAGAGCATCGTCGATAACGGCTTCCATTTTGTCCGTGTCCGTTACCATATAGGGGGAGATGTATCCTCTGTCAAACTGCATACCTTCAACGACTTCGGAATAAGTTTCTGCCGACTTTGATTCCTCAACCGTGATAACGCCGTCGGACGTTACCTTTTCCATAGCGTCTGCAATGAGGTTACCTATAACTTCGTCGCCTGCGGAGATCGTTCCGACTCTTGCGATATCGGACGTTCCGTTTACCTTCTTGGACTGTGCAATAAGAGCCGCAACTGCCGTATCTGTTGCTTTTGCAATACCCTTGCGTACTACCATGGGGTTAGCGCCTGCCGTTACGTTCTTCATACCTTCTCTGATGAGAGCCTGAGCCAAAAGCGTTGCCGTTGTCGTACCGTCGCCTGCTGCGTCGTTCGTCTTCGTTGCAACTTCTTTAACGAGCTGTGCGCCCATATTTTCAAATGCGTCGTCAAGCTCGATATCCTTAGCTATCGTGACACCGTCGTTTGTTATAAGGGGAGCACCGTATTTCTTATCAAGTACCACGTTTCTGCCCTTGGGGCCGAGTGTGATCTTTACTGTATCTGCAAGTTGATCTACGCCTCTCTGAAGAGCGGCTCTTGCGTCTGCACCGTAAATTATTTCTTTAGCCATTTGTCTATTCCTTTCTTGTTATGTGGATGTGTCAGTCTTCTACGCAAGCGAGAATATCGCTTTCTCTGACAATAATGTATTCAACGCCGTCACATTTTACTTCTGTTCCGGCATATTTGCTGAGTATGACCTTTGCACCCTTTGCAACTGTCATTTTTACTTCCTTACCGTCAACTATGCCGCCGGGGCCGACTGCGATGACTTCTGCTATCTGGGGTTTTTCCTTTGCGGATGCTGTAAGTATGATTCCGCTTTTTGTTGTTTCTTCAGCTTCGACCATCTTAACTACGACACGGTCTGCAAGCGGTTTAATAGTCATTTTAATTATCCTCCGAATTTTGTTGTTAATTGTCCGTTTTTGGCACTCTTGCACTTTGAGTGCTAACGAACAATACCATTTTATCACGGTATTGAAAAAAGTCAAGTGTTTTTTCGTTAATTAACATTTATTTAACAAAAATTACCGATTTTACACGGTGCGTACCGTGACTTGACAAAATGAAATCAATGATGTATATTATATAATACAAAATATAAATGGAGCTTTTATGAAAAAATACGTAAGAATTTTTTTGTTTCTTCTGGCAATTGCCGTGTCACTTTCCTCCTGCACAAACGTCAAAACTGAACAAAACACGAACGAAACGGAAGAAAATATATACTACAAAGAGGATGAGGCCGTAAGCAGACCCACAGATACCACTGCTGAAAATAAGGATACGGATACGTCATCAAAGGAAGATGAGGAAACGGAAGAAGCATCGTTTCTTCTTCTGTGCTGTACGAAAAAATCTTTGCCGGTCAGCAAGAAGGAAATAAAGGGACAGTACGGTAAAATATTTGAAGATATGCTTTTTTCACTTACACCGACAAACGAAAAAAGCGAAAAGATCACAGACGAGGCGTTCAGCTTTATGCCGTCTGAGATATGCAAAGCACCCGAAGGTACGTTCTGGATAGAAACGGAAGGCAAAATATACCGTATATCACCCGAAAAAAAGGAAATATGTACAGTCGAAGGGCATTACACGGAGGGTGACGTGCTTTCCTACAGCGAGGAGCTTGTACAGCTTTTAAACGAGCTTTGGACATACTATCCCAGAAACACCCTATACGGTACGTATTCGGGAACGAACGTCGAGCTTAAACGTGTGTTTGAAGACGAAGGGATGCTTTCCCTCGATATAAAAAGTGTTGAAACAAGCAGCGACGCCACACCTGAAAACGGTGTAAATTCGATAACTGTCACCGTTACCTCACAAGAGGATACGACGATTAAAATAGAGGCAGTGCCGCAAAACGAAAACGGTGAGTTTGCCAAAACGTCAAATAAGACCGTAACGCTTGAAAAGGGCAAGCCTAAGGAAGTTACCCTTACATTCGGCGGTTGGCAAGACAAAGCGTACGATCTTAACGTGATAGCCGATACGGCACGTATTCATTTGAAATTAACGCACTGAATTTTATAATATTAATTGTGCGGAAAATATTTAGATTTCAAGGAGAAATCAATGAAAAAAACAGTTTTATTCATCATCGTTGCGGTAATGATACTTACTGCAACCGTCACAGCGTATGCAGCCCCCTCAAACCTCGGTATCGGTTTTGTTCCGGTTACGTACACCGAATCGAATAAGATCAAGATCGACGGCAACATCAACTCCTCCGAATGGAGCGAAACAAACAGCCTTTTGCTCAGTTGCAAAACGAACATGGTAACGTGGACGACAGAATATCCCGGTGAAATTCAGTTTTTCTGTTCTTGGGGCAATGATGGATTTTATATGGCTGCAAGAATTATTGATAACACGCTCACGTTCACAACACTCAAGGCAGATGATCCGGACGATATAGGCGTATATCAGGACAGATTCCAGATTGCTTTCAATCCTTGCGGACTTATATATGACAAAGCTGCCGGTCTCTTCTTCTCCTTCTATCCCGTTTGCACCGAAGGCACAACTCCTGCTGTAGGTGATATAGGTGAAGTTCAGGCCCGTAAGCACAACTGGCAGGACGGTATTAACGACGACCAGACACGTATCACAGAAGCGGGTTATAAGGGCGCATATAAAGTAACGGAAAACGGCTGGGATATGGAAGTTATCCTTCCCTGGAGTCTTATTGCTACAAAGGACAGAGTATACGATATAATCGATTATTATACAGAAGCAGGCTTCTGCTCTGTGTTCGATCCTTATAGTGCAGACAGAACAAAAGCATTTGTGGAAGCTATGATCATGTATGTTGATAACAGATGGGTGGACGACACATTCCCAAAAACAGCCAAAACGCTCACGGCCGATGGTGATCACGACGACTGGACGACCGCCTCTCACGATATCATTTTTAAATTTTTCAAGAAAGGCGAAAATACAAACAATAAAACGGTTACGAAATATACTGTAGACGAGCTGAAGACGATCTTCAAAAATGTCGATTGGAGCGAGTGGGATAAAGAACATGGAATGAAGCCTCCGACAACATCGTCACAGGAAACGCAACCGCCCGTGACAAATCCTCCGGTGACAAATCCTCCGGTGACAAATCCCCCGGCGACAAATCCTCCGGTGTCAGATCCTTACGTAACGGATGCACCGGTAACATATCCTGCTGTAACGGAAGGTTTTATACCGGAGATTACGACTGATGACTTTGCAACGGAAGATGACGAAGACACCTCCGACGAAAATATTTTTGAAATGGATGAAAATGAAGACGAAGAAAACGATAAATATGAAAATAAAGATGATGATGAAAAAAATGAAGAATCTTCTTCAAATAAAAACATTGTAATAATTATAATCGCAGTAGTATCTATCGTATTATCAGCGATAGCAATTATATTTTCAATTGTTATGGCGGTTGCTATGATGAAGCGCAAAAAGAACGGTTAAATAAAAAATCCACCTTTGCCAAAAGACAACGGTGGATTTTTATATGCACAACGTCAATGCGGTCTGTTATAAATCGAGCTTCATATCTCCCTGCTTTATAAAGCCTGCTTTTCTCATTCCTTCGGATATGGCAAGGCTTAAAACAGCGGGGAGGATAAAGTACATCAAGGCTATTTTTATAAGTACGGATACTGTGGATCCTCCGTGGGACGTCATATCCGCAAACGAAAGCAACGGTCCTACAAGACCTGCCGTACCCATTCCCGAGCCTGCGGGGGAGTTCGTCATTTTGAATACGACAGTTGACAAAGGTCCGAGTATGGCGCTTGTGATTATAGGCGGCAGCCATATCAGGGGCCTTTTCAATATATTCGGCATCTGGAGCATACTTGTGCCGAGTCCCTGGGCAAGAAGTCCGCCCATTTTATTTTCACGGTAGCTTATAACTGCAAAACCTATCATATTGGCACAGCAGCCGACCGTTGCCGCACCTGCGGCGATCCCCGAAAGACCGAGAATGACACCGATCGCCGCCGAGCTTATCGGAAGAGTCAGAAACATTCCCATAAGTACGGAAACGATGATACCTGCAAGGATCGGACGCGATTCGACTCCGTATTCGACAAGTCCTCCCAAAAAGGCGTTAAATTCCGCTATTTCATCACCCGTTACAAAACCGATGAAGCTTCCGCAAAAGACGGATACGACGGGGGTGAGGATTATATCTATCTTCGTTTTTCCCGCTATAAGTGCGCCTATTTCAACACAAACGTATGCGGCGATAAATGCGTTGAGAGGATCGCCCGGGCCCGAAAGCGACACACCGTTCATATACGGAAGCTTTGCGGCAAATGCACCGACGAGTCCGCACACGGCAGATGAAAAAACGACGAGCGGTTTTGCCGAAAGCTTCGTTGCAACTCCGCAGCCGATACCGGCACCCGTTGCTATCTGTGCAACAGCACCCGTTTTTTCAAGTATGATGCCGATATCACCCGGAATATATTCTCCGAGCTGTTTTAATATCGTACCGACGATAAGCGTTGCAAAAAGTCCGAGAGCCATTCCCGAAAGCCCATCAATAAAAACTCTGTTAAGATATGCTTTTATAAGTCCCCAGGGGGTCTTTTTTGTTTTTTTAGCCATTTTTGATACTCCTTTTTAAAACCACGGCTATATGATATATCAAACGGCGGAAAAAGTCAAGACGTGACTTTTTTATATACATAAAATATTTAATAAAACTTTTCTTTGTTCACAAATATTACCATTATAATATATTGAAACGAAAAAATAATTGCGGTAGAATAATTAGAAAACTAACAAAAGAAAGAGGGATATTTTTGCATGCAGAGCACATAGGCAAGCGCCTTAGTAACGTGTCAAATCATCTGCGCAGATATATCGACAACAGGATATCGGAATACGGCGTTACGCATATGCAGTCGATGATAATTTATTTTTTGGTACGCAAGGGTGATGAGCCGGTCTATCAAAAAGATATCGAGTGCGAATTCGGCATCCGCCGTTCCTCCGTTACGACGATATTACAGCTTATGGAAAAGAACGGCTTTATAACGAGATGTTCAGACGAAAAAGATGCACGTCTTAAACGTATTCATCTCACATCCGCAGGATACACGGCACATCTGCGTGTTCGTGATATAATACACGAGGCTGAAAACGAGCTTTGCCGTACGATAACGGATGAACAGAAAAAAGAACTTTTTTCACTTCTTGACAATCTTGACGGCTGTCTTACCTCACTTGAAAACAACGAAAGGAAACAAAAGACGATATGATAAAAAAGCTTGCCCGATATATCGGGGAATTTAAAAAAGTAACTCTCATAACACCCTTGCTCATTATGGGAGAGGTCGCCCTTGAAATAATGATACCGTATCTTATGGCGTCAATTATTGACGACGGCGTTGAAAAAAGCGATATAAACCACATAGTCACAACGGGACTTCTGATGATACTTATGGCGATGCTGTCCCTTGCCTTCGGTGCATCGGGTGCTATGACGGCATCGAAAGCCTCCGCAGGCTTTGCAAAAAATCTCAGATTCGATATTTTCAAAAAAATACAGAGCTTTTCGTTTGCAAACACGGATAAATTTGCAACGTCGGGACTTGTGACGAGAATGACGACGGACGTTACTAACGTCCAGATGTCCTTCCAGATGATGATACGCATATGCGTGCGTGCGCCTCTTATGCTCACAATGGCGCTTATCATGGCGTTCCGCATAAACAAAAGACTGTCCCTTATGTATATCGGCGCGATACTCTTTTTGGGAAGCATCCTTATAATAGTGGCAACTAAAGCCTTCCCGCGATTCAGATTCGTATTTGAAAAATACGACAAGCTCAACGAAAGCGTGCAGGAAAACCTGACGGGCGTGCGCGTCGTAAAATCGTACGTAAGAGAAGATTACGAAACGAAAAAATTCCACAAGGCATCCGATTTCATATATAAAGGATTCGTAAACGCCGAAAAGGTCGTCATAATGAACGGCCCCGTTATGAACCTTACGATGAACGTATGTATGATACTCATATGCTGGTTCGGTGCTCATATAATCGTAAATTCAAACGGTACGGAAATGTCAACGGGCGATCTTACAAGCTTCCTTTCCTACACCATAAACGTGCTTATGAACCTTATGATGATATCTATGGTGTTCGTTATGATGACGATGTCAAAGTCATCTGCCGAGCGTATTATGCAGGTGCTTGACGAAGAAATAGATATAAAAGATCCCGAAAATCCCGTAACGGAAGTCAAAAACGGCGAAATAGTGTTTGACGACGTTTGCTTCTCATATTCCAAAAACGAAGAAAATCTCAATCTTGAACACATAAACATCACTATTCCCTCGGGTGCTGTCGTCGGTGTTATCGGCGGTACGGGAAGCGGCAAAACAACGCTTGTTCAGCTTATTCCAAGACTCTACGACACAACACGCGGAAGTGTCAGAGTCGGCGGCGTTGACGTAAGAAATTACAGTATAAAAGACTTGCGCGATGCCGTTTCGATGGTGCTTCAGAAAAACGTCCTTTTTTCGGGTACTATAAAGGATAATCTCCGCTGGGGAAATAAAAATGCAACCGACGAGCAGATCGTATCAGCGTGTAAATCGGCACAGGCGCACGACTTTATTATGTCCTTTCCCGACGGCTACGATACGATGATCGACCGAGGCGGTACAAACGTATCGGGCGGTCAGAAGCAGCGTATTTGCATCGCGCGTGCGCTTCTTAAATCCCCCAAGGTGCTCATACTTGACGACTCAACGAGTGCCGTCGATACGTCAACGGATGCAAAGATAAGAAAAGCATTTGCCGAATATATCCCCGATGTTACGAAAATAATCATCGCTCAGCGTATATCCTCCGTGTGCGATGCCGATATGATAATCGTGCTTGACGAAGGAAAAATAAACGCTGTCGGCAAGCACGACGAGCTTCTTGAAACTAACGATATCTACCGCGAAGTATATGAATCACAGATGAAGGGAGCTGATTTCGATGAATAATATGAAAATGAAAAAACGAAATCCCATTCCCACGGTGATGCGTGTGCTGCGCTTCGTTATATCCGATTATCCCGTGATGTGCTTACTCGTGTTTTTGTGCCTTATCGCAAGTGCAGTAACGACAGCTTACGGAACGATGTTCTTCAAAACGCTCATTGCCGACTTCATCGAGCCTATGATGAAAACACCCGAAACAGCTCCTACGTTCAACGATCTTTTAAAAGAGCTTGCAAAGGTCGCAGGGGCGTACGGTATCGGCGTTTTGTCGGTCTTCGGCTCAAACAGAATAATGGTAAATATTTGCCAGGGTACGCTTAAAAAGATACGTGACGACTTGTTTGAGCATATGCAGAAGCTCCCTATAAGATATTTCGATAAAAACTCCCACGGCGATATTATGAGCGTTTATACAAACGATACGGACACTCTCCGCCAGCTCATAAGCCAGAGTATACCGAACCTTATATCATCAACTGCAACTATCATATCCTCGGTGATATCAATGCTCATCCTTTCACCGCTTCTGACAGTTCTCGCACTTACCGTCGTTTTCTTTGCTGTCGTAATAACGAGAGTCCTCGGTGGGAAAAGTGCAAAATTTTTCCGTGCAACGCAGAAAAATCTCGGTGCCGTCAACGGCTATATCGAGGAAATGACGGACGGACAGAAGGTGGTCAAGGTCTTCAACTATGAAGACGATGCGACGGAAGTGTTTGAAAAGCTCAACGACGAGCTTTACGTTACGACGAAAAATGCAAACGGCTTTGCAAATATCGTAATGCCGATAATGGGCAACCTCGGTTATTTAAACTACGTGCTTGTTGCTATCGTCGGCGGCGTTATGGCGATAAAAGGCGTCGGCGGCTTCGGTGTCGCTTCGCTCGTTCCGTTTTTGCAGTTTACAAGAACGTTCAATATGCCGATATCGCAGATATCACAGCAGATAAACTCAATAATTATGGCAGTCGCGGGTGCTGAAAGAATATTCGCACTTCTTGACGAGCCTGCAGAGCAGGATGACGGATACGTTACCCTTGTCAACTGCAAGGAAGAAAACGGCAAAATCGTCGAAACGAAGGAACGTACGGGCAAATGGGCTTGGCGCCATCCGCATAAGGCTGACGGAAGCGTTACGTACACGCCTTTGGCAGGTGACGTCGTGTTCGACGGCGTTGACTTCGGTTATACCGACGAAAAGATCGTTCTTCACGATATCAAGCTTTACGCACGTCCGGGACAGAAGGTGGCGTTCGTCGGAGCAACAGGCGCAGGTAAAACGACGATAACGAATCTCATAAACAGATTTTACGATATACAGGACGGCAAGATACGTTACGACGGAATAAATATCAATAAGATAAAGAAAGCGGACCTCCGCCGTTCGCTCGGCGTCGTGCTTCAGGAAACGCACCTTTTTACAGGTACCGTTGCTGATAATATCCGTTACGGCAGACTCGATGCAACGGACGAAGAAGTAGTGGCAGCCGCAAAGCTTGTAAATGCAGACTACTTCATAAGCCATTTGCCCGACGGATATAATACGATGCTTACGGCAGACGGCGCGAGCCTTTCACAGGGACAAAGACAGCTTATTGCAATAGCGCGTGCGGCAGTTGCCGATCCTCCCGTTTTGATACTTGACGAGGCGACCTCAAGCATCGACACGAGAACCGAAGCAATAGTTGCGGCAGGTATGGACAGTCTTATGAAGGGAAGAACGGTCTTTGTAATAGCTCACAGACTTTCAACCGTCAAAAACTCCGACGTTATAATGGTGCTTGAAAAGGGCAGAATAATCGAAAGAGGAACGCACGATGACCTCATAGCACAGCAAGGAACGTATTATACTTTGTATAACGGCGGCAATAAACAGTAAAATAAAAAACTTTTCCGAACGATAGCTCGGAAAAGTTTTTTGTTTTGCACAAAAACGAGAATGACGATCATTACAGCTGTGCTGATTATAATTTTTTTCTTATCAAAAGCCGTGTGAGTGCTTTTTTATTAAACGGTATGAGCGGATAAAGATAGTTTCTTTGTCCTTGTACCGTTTTGTTCGTGCATATAAGACCGACTGTCAGAACGACTCCTGCAATAAATCCCCAAATTTCAAACAAAGCTGTCAGCAAAAGCAGGATGAGGCGCATAAATTTGAACGCGTATCCAAGCTCGTAGCTCGGCTGTGCAAAGTTTGCAATGCTGACGAAGGCTGTATAAAGTATCGTTTCGGGTACGAACCAGCCGACCTTAACGGCAAAGTCACCGAGTATAAGACCGCCTATTATAGAAAAGCTCCCCGCAAGGACAGACGGCGTGTTAAGTGCGGCAAGCTTCAAGCCGTCAACGGCAAATTCAAGCAAAAAGAGCTGTACTATTACGGGAAGCCCCGATACCTCCTCAATACGGATAAAGTCAAGCCAACGCGGAATATACTCGTCGTGCGTTATTAAAAGATACCAAAGAGGGGATAAAAATACAGTCAAAAAGAAAACCGAACACCGCACAAAGCGAAGATATGTGCCTGTGAGGGGAGGAAAATAGTAATCGTCCGTTTCCTGCAAAAAATCAAATATGCACGTCGGCAGGATCATGGCTGACGGGGAATTGTCGCATAAAACGATAATGCTTCCTTCCATAATGCTTGCCGATGCCGCATCGGGACGCTCTGTGTACCGTATTTTCGGGAAAGGGTTGTACCAGCGTGTTTTTATAAGACATTCCGCAAGTGACTCACTTGATAAGGAAAGTGCGGGCACGTTTATTTCATCAAGCTTTTTTTCTATACTTTCAAGCAGTTTTTTGTCAGCTTTTCCGTCAAGATAACAAAGCACGATATCCGTTTTTGACGACGTGCCGACGGTTTTTATCTTCATCGTAAGCTTCGGATCTCTTATGTGGCGGCGAATGAGTGCGGCGTTAAAAACAAGTGTTTCGACAAAGCCGACACGCGCACCTCTTAACACTTTGTCGTTTTCCGGTTCTTCTATTCCGCGTACGGGGTACGTTCGGCAGTCGATAAGAACGGCACCCGGAATACCGTCTGCAACCATAGCCGTCATCCCCGAAAGAACGCCAGTGATCATGTGCTGTTCGTTTTTCGCACTTTCCACTTCAACGTACGGTATATACGTGTCGCAAAAGGCTTTAAGTGATGATACGGAGGCGGTATCAAACTCTTTCAGCTTCATAAACAGATCCATTATACGCAGCATTACCTCGTCTTTGGTAAGACCGTCAACGAAATAAAAACTGCATCGCACGTTGCACGATATTATATCTCTGCGTACGGTATCAAAGCTTTCGGAAATCCTCAAAGCATCGTCAAAAAAACGTATTTTTTCATCAATGGATGTTGAGTTTATCATCTTTTTGCACCTTAAGAAATTGCAGTGTTGTTCAGGTTGTTTTCCGAAAGTCCGAAGCTTACGGATATTGCTTCGTTCACCTGCTCCATCACGTCCTCGTCAAGATGCCCCATCTTTTCTTTAAGGCGTTGCTTGTCAAGGGTGCGTATCTGCTCAAGCAACACGACGGAATCTTTTGCAAGACCGTAGCTGTCAGCGTATATTCCGATGTGCGTCGGCAGTTTTGTTTTTGATACTCTGCTCGTTATTGCGGCGGCAATAACGGTTGGCGAAAATTTATTTCCGACGTCGTTTTGTACTATTAAAACTGGACGGAGTCCCCCCTGCTCGCTTCCGATAACGGGGGAGAGATCCGCGTAGAAGATATCTCCTCTTTTTATGATCACTTTGCTCTCTCCTTTTGATTATGTTCTGCTATTATTTTTTCTTAAAAATTCCGATTTTAAACATAAAACCGAAAGAAAGCAAAATAAAAAGATATGAAAGCCAAAACCTTCATACCTTGTATTATTAAATTTCATATTTTTTATATGATGAACATCGAAACGTCGAAGTTTGCAAAATTTTGTAAGTCGAATTAAATTCAAAATAAGTCGCTGTGCGTACCGGTTCTGATCAAAAGTAAGATCAGACGGTCTTCATTTACTTGATATACGAGCAGCCAATCCGGCTGAATATGACATTCCCGGCAACCGCTGTAATTTCCCGCCAAAGAGTGATCGCGGTATTTGGGATCAAGGGTTTCACCGCTTGCAAGTGCGGCGATCACTTTTTTGATTTTATCAAGGTCATATCCGCGCTTATGTGCTGTCTTCAAGTCCTTTTTGAATTGATTTGAAGGAACGATCTCATACTTCACCCAGAATGTCCTCCATCATACTGTCTACGCTGTCATACTTTTTATACTTTTCGGGGAAATTCAATATTTCTTTCGCTTCATTTATTGCATCAACTGTTATCTTGTTAGGAACTTCTCTGGTGATTGAAAACGGAATCTTGCCCTCGTAGATCATCTGACGAAGAAAAATATTTACAGCAGTAGACAGATCCATTCCGAATTCGGCAAGCATCGCCTGCGCCTTTACTTTTGTTTCGGCATCAATGCTTATATTTGCTGATACTTTAGGCATAATATCAACTCCTTTCAATGATATTATATCATACTATGATTATATTGTCAACATATTATGCGTATAAAATTCTTGTTTTCGGGTGCTTTATGTGCGGATTTCAACATATAAACATCGCATCTCCGAAGGAGAAGAAGCGGTATTTTTCATTTACCGCAACGTCGTATGCGTTAAGCATTATATCCCTCGATGAAAACGCAGACACGAGCATAAGCAGGGTGCTTTCGGGCAGGTGGAAGTTCGTTATAAGTCCATCCACGACCTTGAATTTGTACCCGGGGTAAATAAATATATCCGTGTCCTTGCTCATTGCGTGAAGCGTGCCGTCATCATCCGATGCGCTTTCAAGTACACGTGTTGACGTCGTACCTACGGAAATTATTCTCGATCCGTTTTTCTTTGCCGTGTTTATTATGTTTGCGCTTTCTTCGGAAATTTCAAAATATTCCGAGTGCATTTTATGCTCTTTTATGTTATCGACCTTTACGGGACGGAACGTGCCGAGCCCGACGTGAAGCATTACGGGCACGACCTTGACGCCCATTTCTTCAATTTCCGAAAGCAGTTCTTTTGTAAAGTGAAGTCCTGCCGTGGGGGCAGCCGCCGGGCCGTTTTTGTCGGCGTAGACCGTCTGATATCTGCTCTTGTCTTCAAGCTTTTTCGTTATATACGGCGGTGTCGGCATACTTCCGACCTTGTCCAGAACGGCAAAGATGTTTCCGTACTTTTTTTTGTCGTATTTAAAGCTTACGGTTCTGTTTCCGTTATCAAGCACTTCTTCTATCACAGCTTCGAGTATTCCCGAAAAAGTCATTTCAGCACCCTTTTTCAGACGTTTTCCGGGATGTACGATACATTCCCATACGTCGTTTCCGCGTGCTCTGAGCAAAAGAAGCTCAACCTTCGCACCGTCTGACACGCTGTCTTCTTTTTTCTTTTTTTCACCGAGTATTCTTGCGGGAATTACCTTTGAATTGTTTATTACAAGTACGTCTCCGGGGACGAGAAACTCTTTTATATCGTGGAATATGCGGTGCGATATCTCTCCTGTTTTTCTGTCAACGCACATAAGGCGCGAGGCATCTCTTTTTTCTGCCGGTGACTGTGCGATAAGCTCCTCGGGCAGGTGGTAAAAATAATCCTTTGTTGAAAGTCCGTCGTTATTCATTTGCTCCCCTTTGAAAATTAAGATTGGCAATTAAAAACATCCCGAATAAAATATATATGGGATTTTCATATTATATTGATATAATGTGAAAATTTCAACTGTTATTTATTACGGGGTACGAAATGAACTATACAGATAAAAAGCGGTTTCCGCACGGTGTGATAAGCGCACTCGTCACGCCTTTTGCAAATATGCAGGTGGATTATCCGTCTTTCAAGTCACTTATAAAAGGACAGATAAAAGCGGGAGTTGACGGAATAGTTATACTCGGTACAACGGGTGAAAGCCCTGCCATAACGCCGACGGAAAGAGAAAAAATACTTGATTTTGCCGTCAACTGCATAGACGGCAGGGCGTTCGTTATAGCGGGCTGCGGCGGTGCCGATACAACCGGGGCGGTAAATTCAGCACTTTCCGCACAAAGGATAGGTGTAAACGGTATACTTACCGTAACGCCGTATTATAATAAACCTCCGCAGGAGGGACTTATCCGTCATTATCTTTCCGTTGCGGAGGCTGTCGATATACCTTTAATGATGTATAACGTGCCGTCACGCACGGGGGTTAATATCTCCTGCAAAACGGCAGAGCTTCTGTTCGCACACGAAAATATAAGCGCACTGAAGGAAGCATCCACAGATATAAACGATATAGCCGAAAAGCTCACAAGTCTTTCGGGATGCGATATATACTGCGGAAACGATAATCTCATACTGCCGTTTCTTTCTTTGGGGGCAAAGGGCTGTGTAAGCGTTATTTCAAACGCTTTGCCGCGTGCTGTGCAAAAAATTTATGACAAATTTACTTTAGGGGATATTGACGGGGCAAAGGCTGAGTTTGAAAAAATATATCCGCTGATAAACGCACTCGGTAAGGAAACAAATCCTATCGGAATAAAAACGCTTTTAGCGCATATGGGTGTGTGTTCCGATGAATTACGCCTGCCGCTTATAAGGTGCAAAAACGAAACGCACGACAAGATAATAAAAGCGTATGAGGACGTATTGCCGAGCAATTAAGCTGGGCAATACGATGTGTTTTAATAATTTCTATTGACAAAAAATAAGTTTTGTGGTATAATCAAAAAAGAACATATGTTCGCTTTCCGCCCGAAAAAATCGGCACTTGCCGATGGAAAGGAACAAATGCAATTTGATTTTAAAATCGAAAACAAAACACTTACGTCAATAAAAGACCTGCCACCTGCCATATGTGACAATTCGGATTATTCCGTCCATTTCACTTTTGACGGGGAGTGGGAAGGTGTAACGAAAACGGTAAGATTTACAAACGGCAAAAACTACGTTGACGTTATTTTGCCGAACAGCAATACGGTGCTTATTCCGCGCGAGATAATATCGCCGCCTGCTGTATATCTCGGTGTGTACGCACCGGCAGTGCGTACGACAGCCCCTGCAAAAATACCGTGCCGAAGCAGTATACTTACACCGAACGGCACACCTGCAGAACCTGTAGAGGACGTATATTTACAGCTTATCTCCCGTTACGATGAGTTGGAAAATGAACAGTCGGAGCTTCTTGAAGAAGTAAATTCGGTAACCGAAAAGGAAAAAGAAAGAGTAATTGCTGAAGAAAAACGCAATTTGGCTGAACTTGAAAGACAAGAGCTTGCAAAAGAGCTTTACGAACATTCAATAAATTACGCAAATGTTTACAGAGTGTTCTGCAAAAGCGACGGTGTGGCGGCATCGACAACTCTCGATAACGTACTCGTCGGTTCTAAACTTTTTCATTTTATGTTATTGGGAAAAACACAGGAGACGGTTCCAACGAATGGAAAATCCCCCGATACCCCTTCGTATTTTTCAAGTCAAAGACCTTCGAGAATACTTGTCGGTTCAAATAATATATCGCCCGGAAAGGACATAATTTTATATTCTCTTGACGATGAAGTGAAGGACACTTACGACGTCGTAAAAGGCGAAGTCATTCACAGAGTAGGCGTTGCAAAATTCAAAAAGCTCTACGGTGAACTGTTTCTTGTTGATGCTGTAAGCGGTGACTGCGGAAGTATTCCTTACAATGTGAGCGTCGTAAATACTTCGGATAAAAATACAAATATTTTTACGGATACGTCTGAAATGTATCCGCGAGGCAAAAAGGGAATAAATGCGCTTTGTACACATTTTGTAAGGTGCGGGACACTTGATGAATGTGAAAATGGCTGTTATTACGATGACGGAAATATGAATTTTACATACGGAGATGAAAAGCTTGGCGGCGATGAGGCAAAAGAACTGTTTTATTCGCTTATTGACCGTGAAATTGAAAACGGTACGGATATAACCGTTTATTATGAATATGCAGAACCGTTCGTGGATAAAGTATCACCGGCTGAAATAACTTTTACTGCTTCAAAGGTAAATGTAAACGTTCGCCGTGTGCCGTTTGAGATATCTTACAACGCCGACACGATTCTCGTCATAGATTCGCTGAAAAGCGATATAGAAGAGCTTAAAACACAGCTCACACTCCTGGCGGAAGGAGGTGAGGGATAATGCAAAGACTTAAACGTGCGGTGTATGCGTATAACGAAAAAATGAAGGTGCTTGAAAAACTCTGTATATCGGAAAATCAGATGCTCTCCGAGGTTTTGACAGCAAAGGAGCTTAACAGAATAAGCTCATCTCTTCCTGTCTGGGAAGAAAATAAACAGTATTCTCTCGGCAGTACGGCGGTGTATGAGGGCGATGTGTATAAGTGCTTGCAGGCGCATACGTCAAATTCCGCCTGGATACCGTCAGCAGCGCATACGCTTTGGGAATATCTGCCGCCCGAATTTGAGGGAACACCGCTTGATCCCGTGAAGGCAAAGGCGGGACTAAGATATTTTAAGGATAAATATTATCTTGAAGGAGATACTCTTTATCTGTGCATACGTGACGATACGAATGAAGGTACCGTGCTTTACAATATGCCGTCGGAGCTTTTGGAAAATTATTTTACTGTTGTAACGGGTAAAGAAAACTAAATATAAAAATCGCTTTTTTATAATAAAATTTTCTATATAAAAATGAACGGGGCCGGCTCAAGTTAATTTTTAGATAAATCACTTGTTACAATTACACAAAAACACTTGCATATCCAAAAAGATAAGCAAGTGTTTTTTATAGGTTGTAAATAATACGGTGAAAACGAAACTTGAGCCGATTTCTTTTTTGTTTCATCAAAAAAGAATATAAAACAACAAAACGGGTTCTCAATACACCGCTTGCGGTGTGCGCCCCTTGTCCGCAGGCAGCACGCAGTAGTTCGTGAAGCGAACTACTGCGTGCTGTGGGGGTGCGGACAGGGCGCTTATAGTGTAATAATAAAAAGAATTTAATATTTTCTGATGAATAAACTTCAACAGTTCTGAGTCGATTTCTTACTATTAATGAGCCAGCCATGTAGTTTCTGCATTTAGCCTTAATAAGTAAAATTGACGAAGCCATTCAGGACTGTCTTCGATAGAAGCTTGCAATTTTTGCAGGGTTCTTTTTCCTGTTCTCCTGTCAAGAATTGCAAACATTCTGACGATAGGATCGCCCGAAAATATGCTTTCTTGAATATCTTGGTTACGGTATGTTTCCAAGGCGTTGCAAAATTCTTCGTCGGTATATTCCGTACGTTCGCTTACGGGGTATTTTTTCAGCAGAGAATGAAATTCTTCCCAATACTCACCTATGCCGTACGGAGAGGAATTTTTTTTGTATCCGTTGTCGATAAAATATGTGTTTACGGTCTCCCAGGAGAAACGCTTTACCTGCTTTTTATCAATACATACTTCAAAAAAACGGCATCCATCCATTCCTGTGTAAGAAGTACAGCCGTATCTTATTCTGCCTTGCAATGACTGTGCAAGCATATCTTCTTCAAGATATTTTCTCATTCCGCTCCAGGAACCGAGAATTTTTCCCATATAAGCTATCTCCTTTGGTTGAATTATATCTATTGACGCTTTCAAAGGGTAACCTTCGGCAGTCGTTGATCTTTACTATCTTATTATAACACAAATCGGCAGAGATGCAATATCTCTGCTGAAATTTGTAAACATCTTTATTAAAAACTTTGCAAAAGGTGTTTGGAACGGTAAAGAATTATTCTTCAGCGTTCTTCATTGCTGCGAAGCATTCGCTGCAATATACAGGTCTGTCGTTGCTGGGCTGGAAGGGAATCTTTGCTTCTCCGCCGCACTTAGCGCAAACAGCTGTGTGGTATTCTCTGGGGGGCTTGCCTGCATTTTTTCTTGCATCACGGCAACGCTTGCATCTTTGGGGTTCGTTCTGGAAGCCTCTTTCAGCATAGAAAGCCTGCTCACCTGCTGTAAAGATGAATTCTTCGTTACAATCTTTACAAACCAACTTCTTGTCTTCGTACATTTTTGGTACCTCGCTTTAATTTGGATAAAAATATTTTTTGCCCCCGGACGGATTCAGACCGCCACCTTTGAAAATCAACGCTCTGCTTAAGCTACCAGGACATATTAATACATTTTTTTAAGCTTGCTTCTGACTCTTGAAATAGCGTTGTGCACAGACTTTTCTCCTGCATTAAGTTCCGATGCTATTTCGGATACCGACGTTCCCTGGACGAAAAGGGAAAATACGCTGTATTCATAATCTGTAAGAACGGAGCGTATATTTTCCTGCATCGTTTTTACTTCTTCCTCTGATATAAGAAGCTCAAGCGGGCCGTCCGTTTGCGGTGCAACGGATGAGTCGATAAGCTTTTCAATATCCTCGGTCTTGACGTCAATGCCGACGCACATACGGCGCATATACGACACAAGACGGTTTCTTATGCAGATCTTTGCATAAAGACCGAACGTGGTATTTTTTCCTTCTGTATACGAAAGCACTGCATTATAAAAAGCAATACTTGCCTCCTGCATAAGGTCGTCCATACCGACGTTTGCCGACGTGTCATCGGAGTAAAACTGACTCGAAAGTGAAGAAATAAGCGGAGTGTAGGCTTCAAGAAGCCTTACAAACGCATCTTTATCGCCGTTTTTGGCAAGTGTAACATCAGATTCTTGGCACATGTTACTCCCGCCCCTTTCACATCTTATCAATATCTTTATGTACATTATAACATAATTTTTAACAATGTCAATAGATATTCAAAAAAAATTTACTATTTTTACAGCAAAATATTGTTTTTTTGCCCAAATTTGTGGTAGAATTATTCCCGTACATTATTTATTGTTCCGAGAGGTAGACAAATTGAAACTTAAAGAACCGGCTGACGTAAAGCTTTACATACTCACGCTTATGAATTACGTGGATCTTCCGCTTAAGTATTCCCAGATAAACGATATCGTTTTACAAGACGATTTTGTAAGCAACTACGATTTTATAGACCAATTTGAAGAACTTAAAAAAGCGGGCTTTGTGAAGAATACCGAAGGGGATATGTATGAGATAACCCCGTCGGGTGAATTTATTGCAAGAACGCTGAAGGGTGATATATCGGGCTACGTCCGTGAAAACGGAATACGCCACGCCATGCAGTTTTTGGCTTTTGACAAAAGTAAAACGAAAATCAAAACAGCACTTAAAGCAAGAGAAGACGACACAGTTGACCTTGAGCTTCAGATATTCAGAAGAGGCAACCGTGTCATCTCCGTGACAGTAAATGCCGAAACGGATTTTCAGGCGAAGCGAATGGAAAAAAACTTTACCGAAAACCCGGAGCATCTTTATAAATTTATATATTCGTTCTTAATGGGCGAAGGACTCTATTGATCTCCCTTTATAAGCAGGCACAGCTCTTTTGCCACTATTTCGGCTGTATACTGTGCTTCTTCCAAAGTGTTGCCGTCGGTGCCCATTTCAAGCAGTAAGCTGTACGGTGTGTACTGCTGATTGTACGTGCTTTTTTTGATATTTGAAGGACGGCACAGATCCGTGTATTTTTCTTCAAGCTTTCTTTGCAAAAGCAGGGCGAATGAAAGATTTTCTCCCCAATTTTTGTGGTCGGCACCGAGACTGTCCGTGCCGACAACGCACATTACCTGTGCGGCAAGCTTTCCGTCAACTTCGCATATGACCTTAGCCTTTTCTCCGCTTGAAAGCATAAGTCCGTCGCGGTGGACGTCAAAAATGTATTTTATCGAGGGGTGCTCTTTCAGGGCATCCTTTATTACTTTTTTGCTTGCGGAATACGCATTTTTATAATCATCCACGGTCGTGTCAAGCGCAATATCACAGTGCAGAGTCCTTATACCGTTTTTTTCAAATATTTCAGCCATAATCGCACCTACGGAGACGACGTTTTCCGTGTTGTCCGTTGACCGTGTGGAATATGGATCGTCGGGATCGTCCGAAAGTACCCCGTCGGGAGTGTACGCTTCCGTGCCGTGGGTATGAACTATCAAAACGGTATATTCGTCTGTTTCTTTGTATTCGGGGAGGGTAAAGTCTGTATAATCGTCCGTGTCTATATCGTACGAAGAACTGTTTTTTATATAAAGCTTTTCTCCGTCGTGATCTTTTGCAAGGGATATCGGAATTATTCCGAGATGTCCTTCGGGTATGAGATTGTAATTAAATCCGTATATATTGTCGGGTAAAACGTCACGGTTCAGATAATAATATTCCGTCAGGGCAAGCGGCTCGGAATCGTCAAGTCCTATAACGTAGGGAGATTCAAATACGTCGATATTTTCGCCGAGTGTTTCCTGAACCGTGTCATCTTCTGTTAAGGGATACGTTTGCACACTTTGCGACGTCGTTACAGAGATATTTCCCAAAACCATACTCATTCCGTCTTCAAGTGTAAAGATAAGCCCGAACAAAAGACAAAACAGCGTTACGGGATATATCCCGTATGTTTTGAAAGCTTTGTATACGGCTTGCCTTCTTGCACCTTTTTGCCTGTTTTCTTCCGTGTTTTCTTTCAGATTTCCAAAATCAAATTCCGTGTTTTTCATATACTTTCTCCTTTTTATTATCGGTTAATTATATGAAAAATACGGAATTTTTATGACTACATATACATCATTTCTTCATATGAAAGCGTTCTGTGAAACGCCTTGTTTACGGCGTATCCTGCAAGGCGTGCCATTTCATCTACCGCAACGTCGGTATCCTTCGGACAGACGTAACTGCCTTTATCGGGATAAGCGCATTTTATGACCGAGTCCTTTTTCTCATCATTCATAACGGTGCAGGCTTCAAGTGCATCCCGTACGAGCGTTCTTGCGTCAATTACGGTCGGTATTCCGATGCACACAGTCTTTACACCGAAGGTCTTTTCGGAAAGCTCGCCTCTGTCGTTTCCGACACCGCTTCCCGGAGATATTCCCGTGTCAGTTATCTGAACGGTCGTTGTGAGGGATGAAAGACTTCTGCAGGCAAGAGCGTCTATGAGGATCACGCTTGACGGCTTCAGCATCTCAACTGCCCCCTTTATCTGTTCTGCCGCCTCTATTCCAGTCTGGGCAAGAACGCCGGGGATTATAGCCGATACGTCCCCAAGTCCTGCCGAATCGTATATCTTTCTTTCGTACTGCTTTACGTGGTGGGATACGACGAGATTGTTCACGGCAAGCGGGCCTATCGCATCGGAGGTTATATATCTGTTTCCAAGGCCTGCCACAAGTACGGGGGAGTGTACGTCACAAAGTGATGATATTATTTTTACAAGCTCGTTTGCGGCGTGCTTGAATTTATCAAAATCAGCCATCCACAGCTTGCCGACATCCATAGAATAGTAATTTCCCATGGGTTTTCCGAGAATATCCGAGCCGTTTTGATTAAACACACGGATCTTTGTGGTTTTTATGCCGTGTGATTCGTAAACGTCACATTCTATTCCGTCAGGCTCGCCTTCGTGGGTTTGTGAATATTCCTTCATGTATTCCTCGCGCAGCTCGTGCGCCATATCTGTGCGAATGTTCATTATGTTTTCTCCTTTCGTTTTATACTATATCTTTCACCGAAAAAGAAAAAATGAAACAAAAAAACAAAAAGATCTCCGAAAGAGCCGCACTTCGTAAGGAAGTGCGCCTCAGTTATATTCGCATATCGGCGAGTTATATTGCTTCGCTGTTATATTTGGACTTCGTCCAAGTGATATTGCCTTCGGCAGTTTTGGAGCGAATATAATAAAACTAAAACCAAAGGTTTTAATATCACTTTGCCGTAAGGCAAAATAAAACTGTGAGACTTGTCTCACAATATCACTTATTACATTTATCTTTGAGATAGGTATAATTTTAAAGTATGTAATCCAATATGACACTTTCAAGCCGAAAGTGTCATATTTAATATAAAAAGAAATTGGGAGGAACTTCTTTACGAAGTGTCTCCCAATGAAGACCGTATTGTTTAAAGTATAAATCCGCCGTCAACGCACAGAGTTTGACCTGTTATGAAATCTGCACCGTCAGAGGCTAAAAACAGCATAGCAGAAGCTACGTCGTACGGGGTACCCGCTCTGCCGAGGGGGGTTTTTTCTATGATCTCGTTTACGGCGTCCTCAGAAAGGGATGCGTTCATATCGGTTTCTATAAAGCCGGGGGCAATACAGTTTACCGTTATTCCCGACGGAGCTTCCTCTTTTGCAAGTGCCTTCGTAAAGCCGATAACGGCGGCTTTTGACGATGAATAATGCACCTCGCAGGAAGCACCCGATATGCCCCACATCGACGATATGTTTATTATTTTCCCGCGGCTTTCACGCAAAAGGGGGAGTGCGGCGCGTGTCAGCAAAAACATACCCTTGACGTTGACGTTCATCATTCTGTCCCACATTTCAGACGTTATGTTTTCCAAAACGGCAAATTCGGATATTCCCGCATTGTTGATAAGAATATCAATGGAGCCGAATTTGTATTCGCAAAGGCTTACCATACGCCGTATATCTTCCTCATTTGTTATATCGGCTCGGCAGGCATAGACGCCCACACCTTCGCTTTTTATTTTTTCACAAAGCTCAAGGGCTGATTTTTCATTTTTGTTATACTGTATAAATACGTTGTAACCGTTTTTTGCAAACAGCGAGGCGGCACAGCTTCCTATTCCACCCGATGCACCTGTAATGAGAACTGTTTTCATAAGCTTCTCCAATATTATAGTTGAATATATTATATCAGTCTTTGCGTTATTTATGTTGACAAAAAATCAATCAAATATTTAGTAAAATAAACTTTGATGAAAGTAAAAATTACATATTTTTTAACCAATTTTGATAAAATTTTAAAAAGATATTGACAATGACGAAAAAATGTGCTAAAATGAAACAAGAAGAAAAAAGGAGGAAAACAAGATATGAAGAAATTAATATTAATTTTGACAGTTCTTTCGCTGCTCTTCACTTTGTTTGCTTCCGTAACGGCGCTTGCAACGGAGAGTGCTCCCGGTGAATACGTTGAAAGCGTATCGGAAAACGTACAAAATCCGCATACGGGCGATATTCTTTTCGGTCTGTTCGTCGTAGGTGCTCTTACGGCGATAATCACACTGTATATATTGATGAGAAGACGATACATAAAATAAACGCACAAAATTCTTTATGAGTTTCGTGCGTTTTTTATAATTATTTGATCACGGACATTATGCGACCGTACAGCGTTTCACTTTCAAAGCTTTCAGCGCGGATTGAGGCAAGCTTTTTCAGTTCTTCGAGTTTTTTCGGATTCTTATACAGATCCTCTATGGCATCGGCTACGGCGGTCTTATCAATGGGAACGATTATGCCGTAGGTTTTTTCACCGTCGCAAAGTATTTCTTCCATTCCCGTGCAGTTTGTTACGACACAGGGCTTGTTCAATATCAGAGCTTCTATAGTAGTAGTTGAAAGTCCTTCATAGATTGACGTGCTTACATATACGTCACTTTGTGCCATATATGAATAAGGATTAGGAGTTGCACCGACGAGAATTACATTTTTCAGATCAAGCTCTTTTTTCTTTTTCAACATCATTTCAATGTCTTCTCCTTTGCCTACGATGTAACACTCGAAATCGAGACCTCTGTTGTTAAGCTCACGACAAACATTGAGAAGTAGAGAATAATTTTTTGCTTCGCACAGCCGTCCGACTGCGCAAATGGTAAACTTTTTCTTTTCAAATGAGACATCTTTGCTTAATTTTTGTATTCTGTGTGTATCATAGATATTATAGGCAACTGTGGTATTCGATGTATCGAAAAGTTTATCAAAGGATTCTTTTGCCTTTTTAGATACGCAGATCACCTTATCAAATTTTTTGTAAGCTGCTGCTGCTTCTTCTTGTGATGAAAAACCTGCAAGAGGGTTGGAACATTTTAAGTAATCACTGTGTGCAAATACGTATTTACTGTGCTTTTTAGATGATCCTGAGATTATTTTTGCACCTGCACCTCTGTTGAAGGCTATTTCAATATCGTACTTTTCACGCACCACTGCCTTGTACTGCGATCTTGCATTGCGCCCAAGTATGTTTTTGAGCCATATCGGATAGAACCTTAAAAAGCCTTTTATCCGTTTTCCGAAAAATGTCGGTTCTTTCAGAAAAAGAGATGTTTTTATACGCGGATCAAGCTCATTTGCAAGTGTAAAATCGTTTATTTCGATCTTGATAGTTACATCGTGACCGTGGCGGCAGAGTTCGTTTGCAAAGTTTACAAGTGCACGTGAGACGCCTGAAATGTGAAGTCCGTGATTAAGTATCAATATTTTCATATTTACGACTCCTTATCGTTACGTATAATGAATTATAGCATACAGCGGTGATGAAGTCAAGTTTTTTTATTTTTCGGCATTTTACAAAATATTGTTGCTTATTTTATGATTATATGGTAAAATAAATATGATAACTGCATTTTGGAGGGAAAATGATAAAAGTAAGTATTGTTATCCCGGTACACAATACGTCGGCGTATTTGCACCGATGCTTCGACAGTTGTATATCACAAACATTAACAGAAACAGAGATCATTGCGATAGATGACAAATCAACGGACAACAGTCCGGAAATAATAAAACAGTACGCTGAAAAATATCCCGGTAAATTCCGCGGCATATATTTGCCGGAAAACCTCCGCCAGGGCGGTGCGCGAAACGTTGGAATAAGAGAAGCAAAGGGCGAATATATCGCATTCGTTGACAGCGACGATTTCATACATAAAGATATGTGCCGTGCTCTTTATGAAAACGCAAACGGGGCAGATCTTTCGGGCGGTGACTTCTGTATTTTTACCGACGACGGTGTCGAAAAGGAAGTTTTTTTGCCGTATACGCAGGATGACGTCGGGGTAATGAACGAAGAAAAGACGTCAGCGTTTTTAAGAA
This sequence comes from Eubacteriales bacterium, assembly GCA_045657205.1. Lineage (GTDB taxonomy): Bacteria > Bacillota > Clostridia > Oscillospirales > CAG-272 > RGIG7213. The sequence continues at coordinate 18,259 of JAZOSS010000057.1, read as the reverse complement.
AGTACGGTATGTTCTGGACGAGGATATACAAACGCTCATTCCTCTTGGAAAACGACCTCTTTTTCCCCGAAAAGCTTTTCTTTGAGGATGCACATTTCAACTTTGTTTCAGCACTCTGTGCAAAGAAAATAAGCAAGACAAAAGGCGCGTTTTACTATTATTATCAGAGTCCGAATTCAACAACGCGAAATAAAAATGATAAAAGAAGGTACGAGCGTATACCGCTTACCGACAGAATTTTTGACGACTGCGTAAAAAAAGGACTTTACGAAAAATTCAAGTACGCAGTCGATTGTAAGTTTTTGGGTATGAGCGGAGCAAACATTTTGTACACTTGTCTTTCCGATTTTGAAAAAGAAGAAATATGCAGGCTCTACGATGTGAAAAAAAGCGTAAAACAGCGCATACCCGATTATAAAAAAACAAAAGCATATAAAGATTCTATGTCACCGGATGAAAGATATTATTTCGACCTTACGATGATATCACCGAAGCTTTCGTCGTTTGTTTCGACTCATAAATACAATATTTTCATAAGAATTTTCAGAAAGGCTGCGTATCTTATCAAATACGAAAGATGAATATGCTTGCGGAAATAAAAAAATTACGTCATAAATTTTATATGGGACTTTACCGCCTGCACCCGATAAAAAAGAATAAAATAATTGCTTGGAACAGCGTTTTTAAAGGTTTTGGCGACAGTCCGAAATATATTGCAGAATATCTTTGTGAAAAGTATCCCGGCAAATACGATATCGTATGGGTGTACGATGCACAGAAGAAAAAGCCTGAAGGGCTTCCCGACGGTGTAAGATGCGTCCCGTACTTTTCGGTACAGTATCTTAAGGAAATTTCGACGGCAAAAATCATTATTTCAAATATAAGAACGGGAAAGGTTCATTACTTCAATAAAAGAAAAGGGCAGTTTTATTTGCAGACATGGCACAGCTCTTTGCGCCTTAAAAAGATCGAGGGCGATGCCGCTGAAGCACTTGGTGAGGAATACGTTCAAAATTCAAAGGAAGACTCCGAAAAGTGCGATCTTATAATCTCGGGTTGCAAATTCAGCAGCGATATATTCAAAAATTCGTTCTGGTATGACGGTGACGTGCTTGACAGCGGTACGCCGAGAAGCGACATATTTTTCAAGGATACTTTGCCAATAAGAGAAAAAGTGTCGTCGTTTTTCGGCTTTGATAAGAAAAAAAAGACCGTTTTGTACGCTCCAACTTTCCGTGACGGTGACTGCGATGAGCTTCACGGAATAGATGCGGCGGCTATTCTTGATGCCCTTGAAAAAAAGACAAACGAAAAATGGGCGTTTATGTACAGACTTCATCCGAACGTCGCAAAGGCTGTAACACCTCCTTGCGACGGTGCATACGACGCTACGTTTTATCCCGATATGCAGGAGCTTGTCGCTTCCTGTGATATGCTCATAACGGATTATTCTTCGTGTATGTTCGATATGGCGGTACGTAAAATGCCGTGTGTGCTGTACGTGCCCGATATGGAAAAGTATCTTTCCTCCGAAAGAGGGTTCTATTTCGATATAAAGGATCTGCCGTTTCCGTACGCACTTACAAACGATGCTCTTGCAGACGGCATTTTGAATATGAAAACTGAAGAATATGAAATGAAAACAGAAAAATTTCTTGAAAATATCGGTAGCTTTGAAGACGGACGAGCATGTGAAAGAGTTGCTGAAATTATAGAAAAAATAACGAAGTAAAGGAAAAAGTTGATATGGTTATCGGTTACACAACAGGCGTATTTGACTTATTTCATATAGGACATCTCAATATTTTAAAAAGAGCAAAAGAAATGTGCGACTATCTTATCGTCGGCGTAAGCACGGACGAGCTTGTAAAACAGTATAAAAACAAGACACCTGTAATATGCTACGAGGAGAGAGTGCAGATAGTTGAGGCGATAAAGTACGTGGACCGTGTAGTGCCTCAGACCCATAGGGATAAATTTGCCGCTTGGCAGGAGCATAAATTCGACCGTATGTTCGTCGGGGACGATTGGAAAGGCTCACCTCTTTTCAATGAGCTTGAAGAAAAATTCAAGCCGTTCGGCGTTGAAATAGTTTATTTTCCTTATACGACGGGCACCTCATCAACACTTTTGAAAAAAACACTTGCAGAACTGACGAAATGATGCAAAGGGATTTCGTGAAAATTCCGATCAAAACAAAAAAAGACGGGATCGGCTCAATTCTTTAACTTGAGCCGATCCCGCTATTTTTATATACTCAATTTATTATGCCGCGGAAGCAACGTCGGATACGCCGTCTGCAAGAATGTCGATGATATATTCAAGGCAGAGCGCGGAAGCATCCGTGTTTTCGGCACCTGACGTGCCTGTGTGAGTTGTAGACTGTACGCAGTAACGTGCTGAATCAACGTCGAGCATTGCTCCGAGCATCGTTGCAGACTCAAACGTTACGGTGTCGTCACCGGAGGTGTGTCTGAGTACATCAGCGTTAAGCGTGTCGCCCTCTCCGCTGTAGAATACTGTTTTTATAGTCGTCTGGTTTGCACCGATAACGAAGAAAGCGTTGTCGTATCCGAGGATATCTGCGTATACGTTTTTGTAAAGATTGTTCTGTATCTTGGAAGCATCTGCGTACATTTCTTCACCGAAAAGATCTGTGCAAAGAGCTTTGTACGTGTTGATGCTTGTGGGCAGATAGAGGAACGTCGGTTTTATAAAGTCGGTCGATTTGCCTATGTATTTCATCATCGGCACTTCTTTGACGCTTGCCTGGTAGGGAAGAAGCTCAGCACAAGCGCGGAATGATGTGCGAAGTGCTTTGTCAACGCCCAAAGGACCGGAAACGATGCGGTCAGCTATCTGAAGTAATATTCCCTCGATACCTGTTGAATATTTTGTCGCAAGCAGATCGTCGCCGAAAGCAACGTTGAGCATCTGAGCAGAGCCCATATAAGGTGTTCCGCAGGTGATCATTTTGTTGACACAGTCAAAACCGAACATATCAACGTAGTTTGCAACTACGAGACCGCCCATGCTGTGAGCTACAAAATCAACCTTGTCAAAGCCGGATTCCGTAATGAAAGCATTGAGTTTTTCGGCAGAATCTTTATTGCTCTGTCTGAAATCGTATGAGAAGAAGTATATCTCTCTTTCGGGGAAAGCTTCGCAAAGCGCGTCGATAGTGTTTTTGTAAGTGTCCAAAGCACCGTATTCTCTCTTAACACCGGGTTCGTTTGCGTTTACAGGGGGAGCTACATAAAGTGTTTCGTTTTCGATGAGATCGGCGAAGCTTGTGATAAAGAAGACGGAAGGTTCCCAAACGCGTGTGAAATCGTTAAACGTCTTGTCTGAGTTGTAAAGACGGCTTCCCATTACACCGGGAAGAAAGATGATGGGACAATCTTCTTCTGCTGCAAATGCAGAAAGAGGAAGCGCACATAAAATGAGTGTTGCAACGATCAGAAGCGATGTTGCTTTGAAGATGAGTCTTTTCATAGAATAATACTACCTTTCTTAATTTAAAAATATTTTTATTTTATTATTTTGTTCTGAACAATTTTTGATTATTTCGTCTATGGTTTCTGCCATTTCCTCGTAACGGTCGTCAGAATTCATATTGGAACACGTTTGTTGCGCAAGTTTTTTTACATTCTCGCAAAGCGAATCATATTTTGAAAGCTTGTAATCGTCATCGTCGATCAGATGCAAGATTTCTTTTATCGTTACGCATTCGGGATTTTTTGAAGAACGCACGAGCGCAGCGCACATTATCCTGAAATTTCGTCCTCTCATAGGCACAGCTTCTTTTTCGTAAAACTTGCCGAGCAGTGCAAAAGTTTCATTTTTGAGCTGAAGCAGCTTGTTTTCACAGTCGGAAAGTATGTTCGCGCTTCTCATTGAAGCTGTAAAGGTGTCAAGCTTGTGTTTTGCGTAATAATCGTCAAGTGCGTTTTTGTACATACTCATTGCTTTTTTTTCCACCAGTTTTTCTTTGTTTCTGCGGAAAGCCATAACAATAAGTCCGAGGGAAGCGCCGAGCAGTAACACCAAAAGGCATGGAAGCTGAGGATCAAAATCGTACATTTCACTTGTGAAATACAGCACCGTCGATATTATAACGGCGGCGATTATGCCGACTATCGAAAACTTATAGCTTTCAGTGCGGTAAAAATAAGTCTTTTTCGAAAAATCCGAAAGCCTCGGCTCGCGTTCTTCGGGGATCCTGCTGAAGCTGTTTTTCATTTCCGAAAATAATTCGTCACAAAGTTTTATGGTCGTTTCAAGTGATACGGCGTGGTCTATAAATTCTCTGATACTGTACATTTCTTTCTCCAAGTTCAAATATTTGTGAAATAATGTCTTGTAATATCTTTTTTACAGCATTTCGGCGGCGTATTCGTCGTATGTCGTTGCTTTGTCGTAGAAGCTGCCGGGAGTAAGATCAATTATTCTGTTTGCTATCGTCTGTACAAACTGATGGTCGTGTGATGTGAACAGAACTGTTTGAGGATAACGGATAAGTCCGTCGTTGAGAGCTGCAATGGATTCGAGATCAAGGTGGTTCGTCGGCTCGTCGAGTATGAGTACGTTAGCGCCCGAAAGCATCATTTTGCAAAGCATACAGCGCACCCTTTCTCCTCCGGAAAGAACGCCGACACTCTTCAGAGCCTCATCGCCCGAGAAAAGCATTCTGCCGAGCCAGCTTCTTACGTCCGCTTCGTAAATAAGATCGCTGCAGTTTCTTATCCAATCTATCAGATTTTCGGTGTGTCCGTCGAAGTATTCGGAGTTGTCCGACGGCATATATGACTGCGACGTCGTAACACCCCATTTGTATGTACCTGCCGACGGCGTAAGCTCACCGCTTATTATCTTGAAAAATGTCGTTATGGAAACGGGATCGCCGACAAATGCGACTTTTTCACACGGACGGAGAGTGAAGCTTACGTTGTCAAGAACCGTCTTTCCGCCGACTTCCGCCGTGATGCCGTCAACCGTAAGCATATCCTTGCCTGCTTCTCTTTCGGGCTTGAAGGCAACGTACGGGAAACGTCTTGAAGATACGGGCATCTGTGCAAAATCAAGCGAGTCGAGAAGCTTCTTTCTGCTGGTCGCCTGCTTTGATTTCGAAGCGTTTGCAGAGAAGCGTGCGATAAATTCTTTAAGCTCGGCTGCTTTAAGCTCCGCTTTCTTGTTTTGCTCCCTCATCTGCCTTTGGCGTATCTGGGTATATTCATACCAGAAGTCGTAGCCGCCGACGGTCATCGTTATCTTGCCGAAGTCAACGTCAACTGTGTGCGTGCAGACGTTGTTCAAAAAGTGACGGTCGTGCGATACGACGATGACGACGCTGTGCAGATCGACGAGAAAATCTTCAAGCCAGGATATCGTTTTCAAATCAAGATGGTTCGTCGGCTCGTCCATAAGAAGTATATCGGGTGAGCCGAAAAGTGCCTGTGCAAGCAATATTTTCACTTTCTGATCACCGTTTAAGTCCTTCATTAAAGAGTAGTGAAGGTCATTGGGGATACCGAGAGCGTTGAGCAGTATTTCCGCTTCGCTTTCTGCGGAATATCCGTCAAGCTCGGCGTATCTCGTTTCAAGCTCGCAAAGACGCATACCGTCTTCGTCGGTCATTTCTTCCTTTGAATAGAGGGCTTCCTTTTCGTCTTCGATCTCGCAAAGCTCGGGATTTCCCATAAGCACCGTTCTTATTACGGTGTATTCGTCAAAAGCAAAGTGGTCCTGCTTGAGAATGGAAATTCTTTCGCCGGGTGATACCGTTACAGTACCGCTTGAAGGCTCAACTTCCCCTGAAAGTATTTTTAAAAACGTGGATTTTCCGGCACCGTTTGCGCCGATAATACCGTAGCAGTTGCCTTTTGTGAATACGAGATCCGCACCTGAAAAAAGCACTCTGCCGCCGTATTGCAAAGAAACGTCGTTAGTTGATATCATCTATATAAATAACCTCTTGCTTGTATTATAAAATTATAATTCATACTATTCTACCATACAATTATGCTCTTGTCAAGCGTTTTTTTAGGCTTTAAGTAAAAAAATGGAAGGTGTTCAAAAGAAAAATTTTTATGTGCAATATGTAAAAATTTAGTTTGCACTTGAAAAAATATTTTATGTATGATATTATATTACTTATTCTATAATGTCACAGGGGTAGTTATGGAACTGATAACGAGCAAAAACAATCCGAAGGTTGTCCGCGTATCAAAGCTTTTGCAAAAGAAATACCGCGGAGAATACGGCGAATATATCGTTTGCGGAAAGAAGCTTACAGAGGAAGCTTCACTTGCGAATATGAAAGCCGAAAGTATTTTCGTAACCGATATCTTTTTTGAAAAAAACGGTGCGTTCTGCCGCGATATATTCAAAACGGTCGGAGAAAATGCAGAGATTTATAAAACAAGCTGTGAGGTTATGAAAAAAATGAGCGGGGAAGAGTCCCCCGACGGCATACTCTGTGTTTTTAAATGCACCGATAATTCTGAAAAGATCTCAAGTGTATACAGTAATTCATTATGCAACGGAATTAAAGGCGGTATCGTCATCCTTGACAGCGTAAGAGATCCCGGAAATATGGGAACTGCAATAAGAAGCGCTTACGCATTCGGAATAGGACTTGTAATTGCCTCGCCTGACTGCGCCGATATATATTCCCCGAAGGTTCAAAGAGGGGCAATGGGCGCATCATTCGGTCAGAGCGTTATGGTACAAGATACAAAAAAAACGATAAAAGAGCTGAAAGATTCAGGCTTTTCGGTATATGCCGCCGCTCTGCATCAGAACAGCGCGGATATAACCGACGTAAAGATAGATGAAAAAACGGCATTCGTTATAGGGAACGAAGGCTCGGGACTTTCTTCCGACGTTATATCTCTGTGCAGCGGATGCGTTATCATTCCGATAAAAGAACACTCCGAATCGTTGAATGCGGCAGTCGCCGCCTCGATAATAATGTGGGAAATGGGTAAAAGCTTCGGTTAAGAGGAATATTTATGGATGACATTTTACTTGCCGTATGGCTTGCGGGAAAGTATAAAGCGGGACATACTCTGCCTAAAAGACTTATTTCCGCTTTCGGCGGTGTGGAAAAGATATACAGTGCATCAAAAAACGATTATATAGAAAAAGGCTTTACGGTAAGTGAGATATCACCGCTTCTCGGAAAATCTCTCGAATATTCCGAAAAGGTCTGTGAATACTGCCTGAATAAGCGCATAAATATTTTAACGTGCGAAAGTGATGAATACCCCGTTGGACTTCACGATCTTGAAAATTCCCCCGTCGTGCTGTTCTGCAAAGGAAAGCTTCCGAACGCATCATCGTTTCCTTACATTGGGATAGTCGGTACGAGGAAAATGAGCGGTGACGGCGCACGCTCGGCACACAGGCTTGCATATGAAACGGTATCGGGCGGCGGTGTTGTCGTAAGCGGTATTGCAAGAGGGATAGATGCTATGGCGCATACGGGTGCTATTGACGGAGGCGGTAAAACGGTCGCCGTTATGGGTTCGGGTATCGACGTGCAGTATCCTTCCGAAAACGCACCTTTATTTGACCGTATAGAAAACGGCGCAGGTGCGGTCGTGACGGAATTTTTTCCCGGAACTCAGCCGATGGCGGACAATTTTCCTACAAGAAACAGACTTATAGCGGCGATGTCACAGGCACTTGCCGTTGTCGAAGCACCGATAGGAAGCGGTGCTCTGATAACTGCGGATATCGCAAGAAAGCTCAACAGACGTGTTTACGCAGTACCGGGATCGGTTGCAAATCCGTGTGCCGAGGGCAGTAATTATATGCTGAAAACGGGTGTGTTTCCGATGACGGAAGCGTACGATGCACTTGCAAATTTTGAAAGCGCGTTTCCCGAAACGGTGGCTTTGGAAAAGATGAAAAGCAGACCGTATAAAATGCCGTCGAACATTGCGGAATTTGAACCGGTAACGACGGAAAAGATAAACCCGAACAGCTTTGGAAGATACCCCGAGCCTATCGACAGAAGCGATGAGCTTATAGGGGTAAGTAAGGAAGTATATATAAAACTTATGGATACGGGACCTGCATCGGCTGATGCACTCGTTTCGGATAAATTATTGCTTGCTGACGTGCTTTTTACGCTGACTCAGCTTGAAATGCTCGGATACGTTACCGTCAGCGCAGGCGGTATATATTCGATAAAATGAAGATCGAAAATAAGAAAGGAATGGCGTAAATGTCAAAACTTGTTATAATAGAATCACCCGGTAAGGCGGGAACGATAAAAGGATATCTCGGTTCGGGATATAAGGTGGTCGCATCCGTCGGCCACGTCAAGGACCTTCCGAAAAGCACACTCGGAGTTGATATAGAAAACGGCTACAAAGCAAAATACGTCTATATAAGAGATAAAAGCGAGCTTATAAACTCTTTGAAAAAAGAAGTGAAGCAGGCTGACGAAATATTTTTGGCAACGGACCCTGACCGCGAGGGAGAGGCAATAGCGTGGCATCTTGCAACGGCACTTGACTGTGACGAGGAAAAAACGCACAGAGTCACGTATAACGAGCTGACGAAGGAAGCCGTGTGCCGTGCTATCGAAAATCCCGGTAAGATAAATATGGATCTTGTCGATTCACAGCAGGCACGCCGTATTCTTGACAGAATAGTCGGCTACAAGCTCAGTCCGTTTTTGTGGAAGACCGTAAAAAGCGGACTTTCCGCAGGCAGAGTGCAGTCCGTTGCAACGAAGATAATAGTTGACAGAGAAAACGAAATAAGAGCGTTTATTCCCAAGGAATACTGGACTATCGAAAGTGAGCTTCAGACGGCGAAAAACGAAGTGTTCACCGCACGTTTCGTCGGTATAAACGGCACGAAAACGGAAGTGACGAGCGAAGAAGAAGCGCTGTCCGTTGAACAGGGAAGCCGTGAGCCGTTCACCGTAACGTCGGTAAAGAAGACTCTCAAATATAAAAATCCCCAGCCTCCGTTCATAACTTCCACATTACAGCAGGAGGCGGCGAAAAAGCTCAACTTCCGTTCGCAAAGAACGATGAAGGTCGCACAGGAGCTTTACGAAGGTATAAATCTCGGGTCTGAGCTTGGCGGAACGCAGGGTGTTATCACGTATATGAGAACGGACTCCTTGCGTATATCCGATTCCGCTTTGTCAAATCTCAGAGAATATATCGACCGCGAATACGGTAAAAAGTATCTCCCGGGCAAAGCGAGAGTTTTCAAAGCAAAGGCGGGAGCGCAGGACGCACACGAAGCTATCCGTCCGTCGTCGCTTGAATTTCCTCCGAAGCTCATAAAAGATAAGCTTTCGTCCGATCAGTATAAGCTGTATAAGCTCATCTGGGACAGATTCGTTGCAAGCCAGATGGCACCTGCGGAGCTTGATACGGTAAGTCTTGATATTACAGCACAGATATACAACTACAGAGCAAGCGGATACACGGTAAAATTCAAGGGATATATGGCGGTCTATGAGGAAACGGAGGACAGCGTTGACGAAGAAAGAGGCGTCAAGCTTCCCGAGGTGAACGAAGGCGACGTGCTGAAGCTTTTGAGCCTTACGAAAAAACAGCACTTCACAGAACCCCCGTCAAGATTTACGGAAGCATCGCTTATCAAACAGCTTGAAGAAATGGGAATAGGCCGTCCGAGTACGTTTACGCCTATCATCACGACGATCGTTGCAAGAAACTACGTAAAACGTGTCGGAAAGTCGCTGGCACCTACTTCACTCGGTGAAGTCACAACGCAGCTTATGACGGATTTCTTCCCCGGTATAGTCGATTATAAATTTACCGCAAATATGGAAGATTCGCTTGATAATATATCCCACGGAACGGAAACGTATCAGGACGTTCTTCAGAAGTTCTGGGGAGATTTCAGCGTAACGCTTGAGAAAGCCGAGAAGACCGTCAACGGCAAAAAGTATAAATACGCTGACGAAGAAACGGACATCACGTGTGAAAAATGCGGTGCGAAAATGGTTATAAAATCGGGAAGATTCGGCGATTTTGCCGCCTGCCCGAACTACCCTGCGTGCAAAAATACGAAGAAGATAGATAAAAACGGAAACGTCGTTCCCGAAAAGGAAAAGAAAGAACCTGTAAAGACTGATATGGTCTGCGAAAAATGCGGTGCTATGATGGTCATAAGAAGCGGTCCGTACGGAGAATTTTACGCTTGCGAAAGATTCCCGACGTGCAGAAACACAGTCCAGAAGGCAGAACCGACGGGCGCACCCTGCCCGAAATGCGGCGGCAATATAGTAAAGAAGAAACACGGCAGACGTGAATATTACGCATGTGCAAACGCACCGAAATGCGAGTTTACGACGTCCTACGCACCCACAAAGGAAAAATGCCCGAAATGCGGTATGACGATGTTTGCCAAAAAGCCCGACGAATACGTATGCCTTAACGAAAAATGCAAATGAAAAATTCATATATAAACGTAATAGGCGCAGGTCTTGCAGGATGCGAGGCGGCGTATCAATGCGCCAAAAGAGGGCATAAAGTAAGGCTTTTTGAAATGAAGCCGAATAAGAAAACGCCTGCTCATAAAAGCGATACGTTCGCTGAGCTTGTGTGCTCAAACTCTTTAAGATCCTTGCAGATATTCAACGCCGTGGGACTTTTGAAAGAGGAAATGCGCCGACTTGATTCTCTGATAATGCGTGCCGCTGACAGCACGAGCGTGCCGGCAGGTGCATCCCTTGCAGTCGACAGAGAAAAATTTTCAAAATTCATAACCGATGAAATAAGAAATAACGAAAATATCGAAATAATATCAGAAGAGGTCACGAGTATTCCCGAAGGGGAGATAACCGTTATCGCAACAGGACCGCTTACATCCGATTCACTCAGCGAAAAAATAATGGCTTTGGCGGGTGACGGACTTCACTTTTTCGATGCCGCAGCACCGATAGTGTCTGCAGAAAGCATCGACCGCGAAAAGGTCTTTGAACAGTCACGTTACGATAAGGGCGAGGCGGCTTATATAAACTGCCCGATGACAAAGGAAGAATACGAAGCGTTTTATAACTCACTTATAAACGCGGAATGTGCAAACCTTCACGGCTTTGAAAAAGATCCCGCCGTTTTTGAAGGCTGCATGCCCGTCGAGGTAATGGCGAAAAGAGGCTTTGAAACGCTTTTGTACGGACCTATGAAACCCGTCGGACTTACAGATCCCAAAACGGGACGTGAGCCGTATGCGGCAGTACAGCTCCGTGCGGAAAACCTTGAAAAGACGATGTATAACATAGTCGGATTTCAGACGCATCTGACGTTTCCTGAACAGAAAAAAGTGTTTTCGATGATACCCGGACTTGAAAATGCGGAATTTCTCCGCTACGGAGTTATGCACAGAAATACGTACTTGAATTCCCCGGGATTTCTTGATGGTGCGTATATGGTGAAAAACATCCCCGGATTGTTTTTCGCAGGGCAGATGACGGGTGTTGAAGGCTACGTTGAGTCGGCATCCTCGGGGCTTGTCTGCGGAATAAACGCCGCGCGGTTTGCCGAAGAAAAAGAACCTATGATATTTTCAGACGTCTGTATAACGGGCGCTATGGTGAAATACGTTTCATCGTATAACGGTGCGGATTTTCAGCCGATGAATGCAAATTTCGGTCTGATAGCACCCCCCGACAGAAAAGTAAAAGGCGGCAAACGCGGCAGATACGATTATTACGCCGTGCGTGCGCTTGAATATATAGACTCTGTAAAGGACCTTGTCTGACAGTCGAAATAGCAGATCCAACATAAAACGAATAAACGGAATGTATTTAATAAAATTATGTACAACGAAAATTTAAACGATCTTTATAAAACGTGCGGGTACACGTTCAAAAATACGGATTATCTCACACTTGCCCTTACACATTCATCATACGCAAACGAAAACAGAAAAACGAAGAACGAATGTAACGAAAGACTTGAGTTTTTCGGTGATTCCGTGCTCAGTATCCTCGTAAGCGAATATATGTTTTTCAAATATCCCAATCTTCCCGAGGGGGAGTTGACGAGAACGAGAGCGGCTGTCGTGTGCGAAGAAACACTGTTTACACTTGCCGAGAAAATAGACCTCGGCTCACACATAAAGCTCGGCAAGGGCGAGGAGCAAAACGGCGGGCGCAAGCGTAAATCAATACTTGCAGATGCTTTTGAGGCTTTTCTGGCAACCGTCTATATAGACGGCGGAAGAAGTGCCGCGGAAAAGTTTTTGTACCCCCTTATAATTCCCGAAATAGAAAAGCACATAGAACCGGGAAGCAACGTCGATTATAAAACGGTATTGCAGCAGTTCGTGCAGGAATCCCCCGAGGCGGTGCTTGAATACGTCGTAACGGGCGAAGAAGGACCGCACCACGACAGGGTTTTTTCTGTCGATGCCGTGCTTGACGGAGCAGTCGTCGGCAAAGGACAGGGTAAGTCGAAAAGACGTGCCGAACAGCAGGCGGCGCACAGCGCACTCATTCTTTTCGGTGTTATAAAAGAATGAAACACGTAAATATACCGATATTTATTCCGCATCTCGGATGCCCGAATGACTGTGTATTCTGCAATCAGAGAAAGATAACGAACACTCCTTCCTTCAACGCAGATTCCATAATTCCCGAAATAGAAGCCGTGCTTGCAACAACGCAGGGCGCACAGCGTGAAATTGCGTTTTTCGGCGGTTCCTTTACGGGTATCGACAGACGCCTTATGATAAAACTGCTTGAAATAGGACACGGATACGTGAAAAGCGGAGATGTTGCATCCTTGCGCTGTTCAACACGCCCCGACTATATAAACGGCGAAATACTCGACATACTTTCCTTTTACGGTATGACGACGGTCGAGCTCGGCATACAAAGCACGGACGATAAGGTCTTGAAGCTTTGTAAAAGAGGGCATACAGCACAAGAGTCGATTTCGGCAATGAATGCGGTAAAGCAAAGAGGCTTTAAGCTCATAGGTCAGATGATGACGTCGTTGCCGGGTGCCTCGCTTGACTCCGAAATAAAAACCGCAAAGGATATATGCGACCGCAAAGCTGACGGCGCACGTATATACCCGACGGTCGTTTTTAAGGAAACGGCTCTTGCCGAAATGACGGAAAACGGCGTATACGTACCGCCTACGCACGAAGAAACGGTATTAAGGGCAAAAGAAGTCAAAAAAATATTTATAGAAAATAACGTCCCCGTCATAAGACTCGGACTTCAGGCACAGGATAACCTTACGGACGAAGGGGATATTTTTGCAGGAGTCTACGACCCGTCAATAGGACTTTCCGCAGACGGTGCGATATATCTTGAAAAAATTGAAAAAGAGCTTGAAAAGTACACACCCGAGATTTTGAAAAATTCATTTGTAACCGTGTACGTTTCAAAAAAACATACCTCGCAAGCCGTCGGAATAAGGTGCGAAAACAAAGAAAAGCTTTGTGAAAAATACGGCTTGTACAGATTAAAAGTCATAGAGGATGAAAGCATCATCCCCTACGAAATAAACGTAAAAGTAGTACCCGATACGAGGAGGTGACTGCGTGTATTTAAAATCAATAGAGCTTCAGGGGTTTAAATCCTTCCCCGAAAAAACGACTCTTTCGTTTAACGAAGGAATAACTGTAATAATCGGCCCTAACGGAAGCGGAAAATCAAATATTGCCGACGCTATGCGCTGGGTACTCGGTGAAGTATCGTCACGAAACATACGCGGTACGAAGATGGAGGACGTCATATTCGGCGGATGCGAAAGCAGAAAGCCGGGTACGTTTGCACAGGTAACGCTGTGCCTTGATAACTCATCCCCGGTCGGACGGCTCAATATCGACTACGATACCGTCACCGTGACGAGAAGATATTTCCGAGGCGGGGACAGCGACTATCTTATAAACGGAAAAGCGTGCCGTCTTAAAGATATACATAAATTATTTATGAACACGGGTATCGGCCGTGAAGGCTATTCCGTCATCGGTCAGGGAAAGATCGCGGAAATAGTATCGAGAAAAAGCGAAGAAAGACGAAGTGTATTCGAAGAAGCGGCGGGAATTTCAAAGTATAAATTCTCAAAGAACGAAAGTGCCAAAAAGCTTGCCGCAACAGAGGACAACCTCTCGCGCGTGCTTGACATACTCGGTGAGCTTGAAGGACGCGTCGGACCGCTTGAAAAGGAAGCGGAAAAGGCTAAAAAATATCTCGTGCTTCACGAGGAGAAAAAAGAGCTTGATATCGCTTTGTGGCTGTACGATATGACACAGCTTGCCGAGGAGATAAAGAAGTTCCGCGGCACGTACGAGCTTTATAAAACGGAGCTTGAGCTTGCCGAAGGCGAGCTTTCCTCCCTTGAAGAAAAAACGGAAGAGCTGATGCTTGAAACCACGAAGATCAAGCGCCAAACAGAGGAAGAAAACGCAAGACTTTCAGCTCTTACGGAGGAAAAATTCAAAAAGAGCAACGCGGCAACAGTAGCTCTCAAGGAGCTTGAGCATATCGCCTCCGATAAGGCGCAGACCGAGGAAAACAGACGTCTGGCAAGTGAAGAATACGGCGAGCTTTGCCTCAGGATAAAAGAAAAGCTGAAGACGGCGGAAGAGCTTGAACAAAAGGCACAGGCACTTAAAAAAGAACGTGCGGAGGTGTTTGCCGACTACGAAAGTACGACGAAGAACATCGAAGAAAAAAGCCTTGAAGCTGACGAAATAAACGAAAAAACAGAGCGCATAAAAGAAGAAATAACGGATATCCGCATAAAGCTCTCCGTTTCCGAAACGGGCGGCGGCGAGGACGATGCAAAGGATAGCGCGCTCGACTCTGAAATAGCGCAAAGACAAGAGAGCCTTGACATCATAAGCGCAAGAGCGCAAAAGGCGGAAAGTGTAATAGCAGGATACGAAGAAAAGCTTGCAACAAGCGCCGACTCTGCAAGAAAAATAAGAGAAAAAGAAGCTGCAGCCGAAAACGAAGCATCAAAGCTCCGTGAAAAAATAAACGAGGTGTATATAGATATATCCTCAAAAAATCACAGGGTTGACAACCTCAAACGAATGGAGGAGCTTCTCGAAGGCTATTCGCACAGCGTAAGGTTCGTTGTCGAAGAGTACAAAAAGGGCAATATAAGATCGAAGGACGGCTCTGTGTGCGGTGAAGTGTACGGCCCCGTTTCAAGACTTATAAAGGTTGAAGGAGCGTACACGACGGCGATCGAAACGGCACTCGGTGCGTCTATGCAGAATATCGTCGTAAAGGACGATAATGCGGCAAAGGACGCAATACGCCATTTGCAGAAAAGCGGTGCGGGACGTGCGACGTTCTACCCCGTATCGACGATACGCCCTATGTACCTTTCGTATAATGAAAAGGAGCTTTCATCAAACGACGGCTACGTCGGGGTAGCATCCTCTTTGGTAAGCTGTGATGAAAAATTCAAAGGGATAATAGGAAATCTGCTCGGCAGAACGGTCGTTTTTGAAAATATGGATAAAGCATCCGTGTTTGCAAAGAAATACGACCACAAAATAAGAATAGTCACCCTTGACGGTCAGATAATCAACGCAGGCGGTTCATATACGGGCGGATCTGCAAGAAACGACAGCGGAATGCTGTCAAGAAATACGCAGATCGACACCTTGACAAAACAGATATCACAAGGCAAGATGACGATGGCAAAGCTCCAGAAAGAACTTGAAGAGCTTACCGAAAAGATAAAAGAATATCAAAAAAGTGCCTCTGATACAGACAATTCAACGTCTATCATTACTTCTCTTCTCAACGCCGAAAACACACAGCTGCAGGTGCTTAAAACGCAGATAGACCGTGACAGCGCACGTCTTAACGAGCTTAAAGAGGAAAAAGACAACATAGGTAAGAGAGCGGAAAGAAGAAAAGCGGAAAAGGAAGAAAACGAAAGAAGACTTTCATCCCTTTCCTCGTCCGTAAGCGAAAACGCCGAAAAGGTAAAAGCTATAGAAGATATCATATCAAAGGAAAACGAAAAGCAGGAACGGTTACGCTCACAGCTTTCCGTCCTTGATATCCGTATTGCCGAAAACGCAAAGGAAACGGAAAGCGTAAACGATACGGGCATATCGCTTAACGAAAGAGCAAGAGAAGTAAAGACAAGACTTGACAAAGCCGAAGAAAAGCTTATAGCTCTTGCCGAATCGTTTGAAAAAAATACAGCCGTTGCAAAGGAATCGGGCGACGGTGCGGAAGGACTCGACAAAGAGATAGATGCGGTAAGACAGAGGATATCGTCGTTGTCCGAGCAGGCTTTGAAGCTTGAAGGAGCGCTCAATTCTTCAAGAAGTGCCGAAAAGGATAAGGCGCATAAAAAGGAGCTTATGTTCCGTGAATATACCTCTGCCGAAACGAAGCTTACAAACGCTGAGGAAAAACGTGAAAAGCTCACGAATTCCCTTTATGAAGAATACGAGCTTACGTATTCCGAGGCGAAAGAAAAAACGCTCAGCATAACGGTAACACCGTCGTCAAGAGGCGAGCAGGTAAAACGTCAGACGGAGCTTAAAAACAAGATAAGAGTTTTGGGACACGTCAACGTCAACGCCGCCGAGGAATATAAAGAGGTCAAGGAAAGATACGACTTTATGCTGAAGCAGACCGACGACCTCAAAGCGGCAAAGGCTGAGCTTGAAGAAATAATATTCAAGCTCGACGAGGAGATGAAAACGAGCTTCACCGAAGCAATAGAAAGAATAAACGTCTGCTTCGGACGCGTGTTTACGCATCTTTTCGGTGGCGGCCACGCGGAGATAAAGATAACGGAGCCCGATAATATACTTGAATCGGGAATAGATATAAACGTCGCACCTCCGGGAAAGATAGTAAAGAGTCTTTCGCTTTTGTCGGGCGGAGAGCAGTCGTTCGTTGCAATAGCACTGTACTTTGCTCTTCTTGAAGTAAACCCCACGCCGTTTATCCTTCTTGACGAGATAGAGGCGGCACTTGACGAGGTGAACGTAGACCGTTTTGCGGACTATCTTACCGAAAATAAGCAGAAAACGCAGTTTATCCTCATATCACACCGCCGAGGAACGATGGAAGCAGCTGACAGACTTTACGGCGTTACGATGCCGACGAAGGGAATATCGAAGATACTTTCCGTTGACATAGGCGAGATAGAACAGAAAATAGGAAAGCTTGATTAAAGAAAGGAAAATAAAATGGCATTTTTCGACAAACTCAAAGCAGGACTTGCAAAAACAAAGGATGCACTTTTCGGCAAAGTCAAAGACCTTTTTATAAATATGAGAGAGGTTGACGAGGACCTTTTCGACGAGCTTGAAGAGATACTCATAACAGCCGATGTCGGTGTCGGTGCTACGGAGGAGATACTCGAAAAGCTCCGCTACACCGTAAAAGCACAGAAAATAACGGAAAGCGAGCTCGTTTACGATGAGCTTAAAAAGATAATTGCCGAAATGATAGGTGAAAGCGGCGCGCTCGACCTTTCAACACCCCTTTCGGTAATACTCGTTATCGGTGTAAACGGTGTCGGTAAAACGACGTCTATTGCGAAAATAGCAAACAATCTAAAAGCAGACGGCAAAAAAGTCGTTTTGGCGGCGGCTGATACGTTCCGTGCGGCAGCTATCGACCAGCTTCAGATCTGGGCTGACAGAATAGGTGTCGATATCATAAAGCATACGGAAGGTTCAGACCCTGCGGCAGTCGTATTCGACGCCGTAAATGCGGCAAAAGCAAAGAAGGCGGACGTCCTTATAGTAGATACGGCAGGCAGACTCCATAACAAGAAAAACCTTATGGACGAGCTTGCAAAAATAAACAGAGTCATATCACGCGAAGCACCCGATGCCGCACGCGAAACACTTCTCGTGCTTGATGCAACGACGGGACAAAACGCCGTAATTCAGGCTAAAGAATTCAAAAATGCAGCTGAAATAACGGGACTTATTCTGACAAAGCTTGACGGTACTGCAAAGGGCGGTATCGTGATATCAATAAAGAAAGAACTCGGCATACCGGTAAAATATATCGGTGTCGGAGAAAAGGCAGACGATATGCAGCCGTTCATAGCGGAGGATTTCGTAAGGGCACTTTTCGAATGACGGAATTCGTACTTGCATCAAACAACAAAAAGAAAATAGCGGAGCTTGAGGCGATCCTTTCCTCAAAGCTCCCGAACGTAAAAATACTTTCGTTAGCCGATATAGGCTATACGGATGAGATAATCGAGGACGGAAAAACGTTTGAAGAAAACGCAAAAATAAA
>JAZOSS010000056.1:0-4897 GCA_045657205.1 Eubacteriales bacterium | reverse complement strand
AGAGCAAAAGATAAGCCAACCGCTTTAGCGGTAGCTTGAGACCGCTTGCGGTTGGCAGATCTTTCGGTGGGCTTTCAGCCCCGCCAGTAACATGCCCTTATAGGGCTGAGCAAGCCACCGGCTTAGCCGGTGGTTATGACTTATATCATATTTCTTTCCACTTCGATTTTGTTCCCGAAAATATTTGCTTGATATTTTCAGATGTCAAAGAGTCGTTAGGGTTAGACGGATGAACGATCACTGAAATTCCGCACGCCGAATAAAGCTTACATGTAAGGGCCGTTTCGGGTATTTCAGCAGATGTAAAGGCAATACCGCCGCTTTTCGCAGACTCCGCACAAGCACCCGAAAGGGATGTCTGTATCTCAATATTAAGCTCCGTATTTACAAGATTCATATACGCTTTTGCAAGCTTGTCAACTATAAAATAAGATGAATAAGAGCAGTAAAGAGTCAAATTGCCCTTCGGTTTTGACGTTATGAAATACGTTCCGTCGGATGTTGAAACAAAATTGTTTTTTGTTATTATCTGCTGTGCATCCGATGAAAAAATATATCTTATAAAATCAAGGCCTCCGTCTGTTATAAGCGTATCGTCGTAAAGCATATAAAGAGGACAGTACAAAGGATAAACGTCGTTTTTTACGTTTTCGTAGCTTGGTGAAATACCGTCGATCTTTACCTCTTTTACGCTTTCGTTTTTATAACAGGAAAGGATGTAACCTAAAGCGGCAGGATCTGCCGATACTGCACTGATCATATCGGCAGGCTTTTCAACGGACGTGTACTTTGTAAACGAGTTCGTGCTTTCTCCTTCGTCGTTTATATATATAAAGTCACCGGAGGAAACAAATGAAAGATGAAGCCCCGAGCCGTCATTGTATGAAAAACCGTGAATATCGCTGTCTTTGCTGAATTTTCCCGAACACGACGGAAGAAAAAGTGCCGTCAGTGCCAAAAACACGCAAAGCGATCTTTTTATTTTTCCGTATGTCATTTTATCTCGTAACCGCAGAATTTTATTGCTGCCTGTGCAAGCTCCGTCGTCGGGTCAACGGTCGGGCAGTCAAGACAAAGAAGCTGTGCGGCAAGCGGAAGCTCCGTGCATCCGAGAATGAAATAATCCGCTCCTTTAGCCGTAAGCGAGTTTATGACGGACATCATATCAGCTCTGTAAGCGTCAGGAGAAGCGTTTGCCTTTACACCGTCGTATATTACTCTCATAAGGGCATCCTGCTCGCCTTCGTCAGGTATGAGATACGAAACGCCGTTCTTTTCAAGGACACTGCTGTAAAGTCCCGATGCAAGCGTGCCTTTCGTCGCAAGAACAGCCGCCGTCTTTGAAGGGAATTTTTCTTTGCAGGCGACAGCCGTCGCTTCAAGCATACTGATGAAAGGTACGTTTGTAAGCTTCTGCAGCTCGGGTAAAAAGTAGTGAGCTGTGTTGCAGGGCATTATGATGCAGTCAGCACCGCAGGCTTCAAGCTTGTGCAAAGAATCCGTCATATTGGGAAGAGGTGATGCACCGCCCGATAATATCGCCGCCGTTCTGTCGGGAATTGACGAGTTATCATCAATATATATTCTTATGTGAGCGTTGTCGCAGTCCGCCTTCGTCATATTTACGATTTTCGTAAAAAGGTCAGCTGTCGCAAGCGGACCCATTCCGCCGAGTATACCAATACTTTTTTTCATTTTATTCTCCGTTCCGCACATAGGCATAAAGTAATCAACTTTTTGATATGACAATTATTTTATCACGAAAATAATGAACAAGTCAAGAGTTTGAGGATATTGCATATAATGTTTATGAAATACATAAACGGGAGGATATATGACAAATAATACAAATTACGGATATCTCGGAGTTACCGTGACGACGGCACTCGATGCGATACCGATAAAAGGAGCTACCGTTGCGGTATCACGTTTTGAAGACGGCGTTGACGTTCCGTTTAAAATTCTTACCACAAACGAAGACGGTAAGACGGATATCGTGCTTCTGCCGACGCCGCCGAAAGAAAATTCCCTGACACCGAACCCCATAGGCCCGTCGTATTCGGTCTATAACGTGCGTGTGGATAAAGAGGGGTATTATACGCAAAACAGCCTTAACGTGCCGATATTTACGGGTATAACGTCGATACAGCCGATGCGGCTGATACCGCTTGTCTACGGTCAGTTTCAGGGGATTCCCGATGACAGAATACCGTATTCGGAACTTACAAACGAAAACCCCACCGGGGAAGGTCTGTAAAGGAGGCGGAAAGAAAATGGCTAATCTTCCTTTTATACCCGAATTTATAACGGTGCATCTCGGCCGTCCCGATGAAAGTGCCGAAAACGTCACCGTATCGTTTCCCGAATACATAAAAAACGTGGCGTCGAGTGAAATATATCCCACGTGGCCCGAATCGGCATTAAGAGCCAATATTTTAGCGCAGATATCGTATGCGCTCAACCGTGTGTATACGGAATATTACAGGGCGAGCGGATACGATTTTGATATAACGTCATCCACGGCGTTCGACCAAAGCTTTGTGAGAGGACGCGATATATTTGAAAATATAAGCGAAATAGTTGACGATATATTCAATAACTATATAGTAAGACGAGGAAACGTCGAACCGCTTTTCGCTTCGTACTGCAACGGAACGACGACAACGTGCGAAGGGCTTTCGCAGTGGGGAAGCGTTACGAAGGCAAACGAAGGACTCGTTCCGTATGAGATACTGCAGTATTATTACGGAGAAAATATCGACCTTGTGCAAAATGCACCGATAGATAATATCGAGCCGTCAAATCCGTTAAACCCCCTGCGTTTGGGAAGCCTTGGCGAGGACGTAAGGCAGGTGCAGCTAAAGCTTAACAGAATAAGTAAAAATTATCCGTCAATTCCGAAGATCGTTCCCGTGTCGGGATTTTATACGGAATCAACGGAAAATGCAGTCAAGGAATTTCAGCGTATTTTCGACCTTGCGGTTGACGGAGTGGTAGGAAAAGCGACCTGGTACAGAATACAGTTTCTTTATAACGGCGTAAAACGGCTTAACGACCTTGCGGGAGAGGGACTTGTTTACGAAGAAGTTAAAAAACAGTATCCCGACGTTCTGCGTTTCGGCGATACGGGAGATTACGTGAAGATATTGCAGTATTATCTGCGCGTGATAGGCGACTATTACGATGCCGTTCCCATCATAACCGTGACGGGGGTTTACGATGAGGAAACGCAAAACGCCGTCACGGCGTTTCAGAATGTTTTTTCTCTTGATCCCGACGGGATAACCGGTGAGCTTACCTGGGCGGCGATATTCGATGCGTACTACGGAATACTGAACAGCCTTCCTGCGGATATAATATCGTCTGCAACGGCACCGTTCGGAGGTAATTTTCTTGCACTCGGCTCAAGCGGCGACGACGTTTCGCGCGTGCAGGAGTACCTCAACACCGTGGCAACGGTCTATCCGTCTATAGTACCGCCTCCGCAGACGGGCGTTTACGCATCGCAAACGGAGGAGGCGGTGCGTGAATTTCAGCGTTTGTTCGATCTCACCGTTACGGGAATAGTTGAACCGATAACGTGGGATGAACTTACAGAGCAGTACGTTCTGATAACAGAAGGAGATCTGCGAAGCGAAGGACAGTTTGCAAACGAGGCAGGAACCGAGACCCCTGCACAATAACATAAAGGAGATACGGTATGAACAGTCAAAGCACACCCGAATTTTTCAGCTCGGCAGACCAAAGAGGTATAAACAGAGAGATACAAAATATGCTTTATTACATATCCTTTTTCGACAAGGAAATACCGAGGGTGTATCCCGACGGTATATACGGTGCGGAAACGGAGGAAGCGGTTGCGATATTTCAGGAGCAAAACGGTCTTGAAGTAACGGGACGTGTGAATTACGACACTTGGGTAAGACTCAGGGAAAGATATCTTGCATTGAGTGACAAAAATGCACCTCCGATAAGAATATCAATATTTCCGTCATCGCTTTACGAAACGCAGACGGGTGAAAAAAGCGGTATCATAACGGTCATACAAATATTGCTCGACGAGCTTTCCGAGCATCTTCCCATAGGAAGCGTTGAAAGAACGGGCGTAAACGACGAGCAGACGATCGAAGCGGTGAGAAAATACCAGAACATAAGAAATCTGCCCCTTACGGGTATGGTCGATAAAAGAACGTGGGATGCTCTTGCAACGGATTATGAGATATACGATAAAAAATCCGAGTAACGTGTATATATTTTCACCGTAAGACCGATAATCCGTGCGATGAATTTATTACGAGGTGGCTATGTACAATAAATTTACAAAAACAGCGGAGGGGGCACTTTCAAGTGCGTTGAAGTGTGCAAAAAAAATGGGGCACACGTACGTCGGGACAGAACACATCCTTTTGGGACTGTTGGGGGAAAAAAGCTGTATTGCCTGCAAGATACTCGTCAGCCGCGGAGTGGAATACGATACGGTAAGTGATATGATAGAGGATGCAGTGGGCTTCGGCGAGGTGACGGATATATCTTCAAAGGATATGAGTCCGAGGGCGAAAACCGTGATAAACAGCGCATCTTACGAGGCAATGAAGTATTCTGCACCCTGTGTCGGAACAGAGCATATTTTGCTTGCTCTTATGGGAGAAAGCGACAGCACGGCATACAGAATAATAAGCTCGCACGGTGTGAAGCTGTCCGATCTTTATACTGATATAATGGCTTTTATCGACAACGGCTCGTGCGAAAAAGGCGTGTTCGTCAAAGAAAAGAAGGCAAGGATGTATCTTAAAGATATGCCGACTCTCAAGCAGTACGGAAAAAATCTCAACGAGGAAGCGCAAAAAGGAAGGTTCGATCCCGTTTTGGGCAGGGATGAGGAAATGCAGAGAGTCAT
>JAZOSS010000055.1:0-2934 GCA_045657205.1 Eubacteriales bacterium | reverse complement strand
AAGTATTAATAAAACGCCTATCATCACCTGAGACACCATTAAAGCTCGGAGCGTTTGATTCTCATATCCCTTATCCAACAGTACGATTCGGGTGATATTTCTGTTTTTTACGGAAAGATATCGATAATTATAAGTATCGCTTTTTATAATTCCGTTACTGCCGTCTTTTTCTTTTACCGCATTTATAAGCTCGTTTATATATTCTATATCACTTTCCGCTATATCGTCGTAGGAAACGCTGTAGCCGTCGATTTTGAAGGTCTTATCCGTTTCATTCAAGTCAATGGTTATCAAAGAAAAATATCCGTGCTTGTTTTTATCAGATCTGTCAAAAAAACCGTTGTTTGGTTTTTCCGCCGCCATTTCCATCGCACGCATACTGTCCTCTGACAGATTTCGTGCGGTCATAATATACATTGCCGTGAATGCGATGACAAGAAGGATTACCAATATCGTCATCATAGAAAAGACGATCTTACGTTTAAGCTTTTTAATCACCGGTCTTTTACCTCCAAATGATATCCGATCTTGCGAATTGTAGTAACCGACACCTTTGACCCGAGGTAAGCAAGCTTTTTGCGGATAAAGGAAATATATACCTCTACGTTGTTATCCTCGGCTTCCGAATCGTATCCCCATACCTTGGTAAGGATATCTTCTTTTTGTGTAACGCTTTTCGGTGAAGACATAAGAATACGAAGAATTTCAAACTCTTTAAAACCCAGATGAATAGTCTTATCTTTGCAATGAAGGGTATAATTGTCGAGATTGAGTGTAAGATCCCCAACCTTAAGCTCCTCGATGATCACGTCTCCCTGACGTCTTGTTACGGCACGTATACGCGCAAGCAGCTCCTCAGCGAAAAAGGGCTTGGTGAGATAATCGTCTGCGCCAACGTCCAAGCCGTGGACCTTATCGCTTATATCGTCTCTTGCGGTGAGCAGTATTACGGGAGTTTTCACGCCCTCCCGTCTTAATCTTCGCACTACCTCAAATCCATCCATTTTCGGAAGCATAATATCAAGTATAACGACGTCGTAAATCCCCGATGCGGCATAATCAAATCCGTCCTGCCCGTTGTATACCACGTCACAGCCGTATTTTTGATTCTTCATAATTTGTTGCAAAGACTCTGCCAGACGTACCTCGTCTTCAACAATAAGCACATGCATTTAAAACACCTCAATTTTAAGTGTAACAAAAAGCACTTAAAACAAACTTAAAAAGGCAGTCGTATCCGACTGCCCGAAATTTATTTAATATACTGTTCAATAGAGAAGCCGCGCTTCTTTTCGGAATTGAAAAGGCCGAATGCAAAAATCGCAAGAGCAACCAAGCCGAAAAGTGCGTCGATAATCAAAGCCTGCGTTACGTCAACGCCTTCCAAGGGAGTAGAGAAGGGAAGTCTTATAAACGTCATGGGAGAACGCATAGCAGTAGAAAGAGAGTATCCGTATGCAGTAAGCACCTGATAAGCAGAAACGAGAATACGTCCGCCTGCATTAAAAAGAAGTGCAAAGATGCAAACACTGACGGTTACCCATATATCCTTGGGCTTGCAGAACAGCTTGGAAAACAGAAATACCACAGCGGCACTTCCGAAGCAGAGAGCGGAGAATACGTAAGTAAGAGAAATATCGGCGGGAACTATCATATCCGCAAGGTAAAAAATTCCCACTATAGCAAGTATACCGATAACGGCACCCAAAAGCGCGCCCAGAATACCTTTTCCTCTTTGTGCGGAGGTAGCCTTTGCAGCCGCCTTCTTTTTGTTATTATCCAGACTTTCGCTGAGCGCACAGCTTTCACAGATAAGAGAAAGCACGCCGTCCTTGTTCATAACCATTATCTTTTTATGGTCGAAAGAAGTACCGCACACGCTGCACTTGTCGGAGCAGGGGATCTCGTTTGCCTCAAGCATATCTGCGGCAGCGTCGATCATAGCTCTGAAATCAGAGATTTCACAAGAGGACGATATAGTAACACCGTCATTTTCAACGGTGCAAACGCATTCGGATATTTCTTTAAGGGTTTCGGTAAGAGCCTGCGAAAACTCAAAGGTAAAAACCGAATCCTCATCGGTATCAAAGGGACAGCTGAAAACGGCTGTCTTTTTTCCGTCACGCTCGCTTACAGCAAGCAGATACTTTCTGTAAATGCCGTATGCACGCTCATCCTTAGTACCGCCGGATGCGATGTTTTTAAGCTTAAGATCGCCGGCAAGAACTTCTATAGATTTTGTAAGCATATTATACCTCACACATATTATGTTTTAATTATTTTAGCAATATATGAAAGTAATTTGGTTAACAAATTGTTAATATTTTGTCTTTTTTTAGTCTAAATTTGTTAGTGTTAAAATTTGGTACGAAAACTATCCTCCATTTTAATTATTTTTTCGTCATAATCATTGACAAAAACACAAAAAAACTGTATATTTATTTTGTTATTCTATATGCATTTTCGGAGGATTGAAATGAGCAAAAAATTGCTTGATCTGAAAAATATTTCGGTTTGTTTTGATGACGCGGTTATACTTAAAAATATAAACCTTTATATTTGCGACGGTGAGTTTATAACACTGCTGGGTCCTTCCGGTTGCGGTAAAACCACCACTCTTCGTATCATCGGCGGTTTTATCAATCCCGACACGGGTGACGTTCTTTTTGACGGAAAACGTATCAACGATATTCCTTCTTACAAAAGGGAAATAAATACCATATTCCAGAAGTACGCTCTTTTCCCTCATTTGAACGTGTACGAAAATATTGCTTTCGGTCTCAGACTGAAAAAGCTTCCCGAAAAAGAAATCAAAAATACAGTAGAAGAAATGCTTTCCCTCGTTAACCTTAAAGGCTTTGGAAAGCGTAACATTAATTCTCTTTCCGGCGGTCAGCAGCAGCGTGTTGCCATTGCCCGCGCTCTGATCAACGA
>JAZOSS010000054.1:0-17147 GCA_045657205.1 Eubacteriales bacterium | reverse complement strand
AAACGAAGCTATCCCCCCCGGTGAAGCTTAAAAACAATCCGCTTGTAAGACCTTACGAGTTTTACGTCGGTATGTACGGTATGCCGTCGTATACGGAAAGCGATCCGACGTCATTCGTTGCAATAACTTATACGCTCCTTTTCGGTATAATGTTCGGTGACCTCGGACAAGGACTCGTTCTTGCGCTGATCGGATATCTTATGTGGAAACTCAAAAAGATGCCGCTTGGCAGAATACTTGTTCCGTGCGGTATATCGTCTGCTTTGTTCGGTGTTGCTTACGGTTCGGTATTTGGGTTTGAAGAATTGCTCAACCCTATGTTTTACGCACTCGGATTTCACGAAAAGCCGATAGAGGTAATGAAACCGGCAACAACACAGATGATAATATATGCAGCAGTCGGTGCAGGTGTCGTCCTCGTACTGATGTCGATACTTATGAATATCTTCTCGTGTTTAAGACAAAAGAAGTTTGCACACTGTTTGTTTTCATCAAATGGTGTCGCGGGTATTTTCTTCTACGTATCAGTCCTTTCATTGCTTTTGATAAGCAAGGCATCCGCTGTTGCTATCCCTGTTATAATCGTAACTTTGCTTTTGATGTTCTTCAGCGAACCGCTTACAAGAATATTCGAAAAGAAAAAGCCTTTTGAAGAAGGGCAGAGCATATCCGATTTTGCAATGCAGACCTTCTTTGAAGTCTTTGAAACGGTTCTCAGCTACGTAACTAATACGATGTCGTTTTTGCGTGTCGGTGCGTTCATTCTCGTTCACGCGGGAATGATGAAGGTCGTTTTCACACTGGCGGAAATGTCATCGGGGGTTCCGTACGTTCTGATACTTATAGTCGGTAACGGACTTGTTATGTGCCTTGAAGCGCTTCTGGTCGGTATTCAGGTATTACGACTTGAATTTTACGAAATGTTCTCAAGATTTTACACGGGCGAAGGCGAAGCGTATACGCCCGTCACAAATAAATAAATACATTACTTAAAAATTTAACAGCCGAAAGGCGGAAATGAGGAAAAAATGTTATTTCAGATTATTTCAATGACCATACCCTTTGTTCTTATTCTTGCAACAGTTATTTATTCGATAAGCCGTGTTTCAAGAGGCTTGTCCGCAAAGAGTGCCCTTACACGTCAGATGTGCGCTTTTGCTTGCATATTTGCACTTTCAACGGTATTCACGTTTGCCGTTTCCGCAACAGAAGCGGAAGCACCTTCGACAGAAAGCACGGAAACAACAGGAGCTGAGGAAAAATCGGATATTTCCGACGGACTCGGTTATATTGCCGCAGCTCTCGTTACGGGTATTGCAGGTCTCGGCGGCGGTATTGCCGTAGCATCTGCAGCACCTGCCGCTATCGGTGCAACTTCCGAAGACCCCAAGGCGTTCGGTAAAGCACTTATCTTCGTTGCTCTCGGTGAAGGTATCGCACTTTACGGACTTCTTGTATCCATCCTCATACTTAACAAGATATAATGAGATTCTTTGTAATAAGCGACAACATAGATACTGTAACAGGTATGCGCCTTGCAGGTATTGAGGGAGTTGTCGTACACGAGGAAAAGGAAATAATAAGAGAGATCGAAAAAGCTTCAAATGATGAAAGCATAGGCGTCCTACTTATGACCGAGCTTCTCGTTTCAATTTGTCCTGAGCTTATATATGATATAAAGCTGAACCGCCGCCGTCCTCTTATAGTTGAGATCCCCGACAGACACAGCGCGGGCCGTTCAAAGGATTCTATAAAAAAATACGTCCGTGACGCAATAGGAGTAAAAGTCTGATGTCAAATTTGGATGATAAAGTCAACGGTCTGATTGCCGGAATAAAACAGCAATCGGAAAACGAAAATAAAGCAATCACCCGCGAGATGGCTGAGTACAGAGCAGCTTGTTTAAAAGAAGCTGAACAGACTATAGCATTTGCGGCAAAAAAACATATAAAAAGAAGCGTTGAAAGCGGTGCATCGGAAATTTCTTCAGAGCTTGCGTCAAAACATCTGAACGCAAGAAACGAGCTTGTTTCAATGCGTAGCAAAATGACAGATGAAATAATACAGCGTGCCGCAAGCAAGCTTTCGGAGTTTACAAAAACCGATAAATATCCGACAGCACTGTGCAAGTCCGCAAAAGAAATAGCGGAAGTTTTGAAAAGCAACAGAATAGTTCTTTACGTAAGACCCGAGGATATCGTATACAGCGATCTTATTAAAGAAGCTTTTGGTAAATACTGCACGGTTGCAATTGACAGAGATATCAAGATTGGCGGTATAAAAGGGTACGATAAGATACTTTTTAAAGTCGCCGATGAAACTCTTGACGGAAAATTGGCAGTACAGCGAGAATACTTTGTAAACAATTCGGGACTTACGATATCCGTAAGATGATTCCCGGGAAAGGCAAAGCCGAAATGAATTATGATAACTATGCCGTATACGGTATAAACGGTCCTGTCGTAACTGTAAAAGGACCTTCACCGTTTGCGATGCAGGAAATGGTATACGTCGGTAAAAACAGACTTGTCGGCGAAGTCATATCCGTAAATTCCGAATTTACGACAATACAGGTATACGAGGATACTGTCGGACTTAAACCGGGAGAACCCGTAAGCGGAAGCGGTGCACCTATGTCCCTTGAGCTTTCACCGGGACTTATGTCGAATATCTTTGACGGTATCGGCAGACCCCTTAACGATATGTATTCTTCGCAAGGTGCATTTATAAACGTCGGATACTCGGATACGGAAAATAATAAAAAGTGGAAAGTAGATATAAAGGTATCGGTCGGTGACGAGGTAAAAGAAGGACAGATTTTTGCAACTCTTCCCGAAACTCCCGTTATTGAATACAGATGCCTTGTCCCGTACGGCGTGAACGGAAAAATTACGGAAGTTATGCCGAACGGCGAATACACAAAAAACGATGTCTTGGCATACGTTCAGTCAAACGGTAAAAAAATACCGCTTAAAATGTCGCAAAGATGGCCTATAAGAACACCGAGACCTTCGCTTGAAAAGATTCCTCCGTTTATCCCTCTTATAACGGGACAGAGAGTAATTGATGCACTTTTTCCGGTTGCCAAGGGCGGAACGGCGGCAATACCCGGCGGATTCGGTTCGGGTAAAACGATGACACAGCATCAGCTTGCAAAATGGTGTGATGCCGATATAATCGTATACGTCGGATGCGGTGAACGCGGTAATGAAATGTGTCAGGTCCTTGATGAATTTTCACATCTTACGGACCCGAAAACGAACAGACCTATGACCGACAGAACCGTGCTTATAGCAAACACGTCGAATATGCCTGTTGCCGCACGAGAAGCGTCCATCTATACAGGTGTTACGATAGCGGAATTTTACCGTGATATGGGATATCACGTTGCAATGATGGCAGACTCCACCTCCCGCTGGGCAGAAGCACTCAGAGAAATAAGCGGACGACTTGAGGAAATGCCCGCCGAAGAAGGATTTCCCGCATATCTGCCGTCAAGACTTTCCGACTTTTACGAAAGAGCGGCATACGTAAAAACTCTCGGCGGTTACAGCGGCTCGGTAACTCTTATCGGTGCCGTTTCTCCACAGGGTGCTGACTTTTCAGAGCCCGTTACACAGAACACAAAGCGTTTTACAAGATGCTTCTGGGCGCTTGATAAAAGTCTTGCATATCAAAGACATTATCCTGCGATCAACTGGATGCAGAGCTACAGCGAATATTTTTCCGACCTTGACAAATGGTACGATGATAACGCAGGACACGATTTTATAACGTACAGAAAAGAAATAACATCTTTGCTCAACGAAGAGGACGGACTTGTTGAGATCGTAAGACTTATCGGCGCTGACGTTTTGCCCGACGAACAAAAGCTTATAATCGAGATAGCACGTATCATACGAGTCGGATTTTTACAGCAGAACGCTTTCCACGCAGAGGATACGTACGTTCCGCTTGAAAAGCAGAAGCTTATGATGAAGACCATTCTTTATCTGTATGAAAAAGCATCCTCACTCGTATCGCAGGCAGTTCCGATATCGGATATCGTTTCGACGGGACTTTTTGAAAAGATCACAGCGATAAAGTACGATGTCGAAAACGACAGACTTGATAAATTTGATGCGTATATTAAAGAAATTGATGAAAAACTCTCAGGCTTCGGCAGAGATATATAACACGGTGTATTGTTATGTTGATTGAATATTTAGGTGCAAAAGAAATAAACGGTTCTCTTATCGTTATTGATAATATAGACGACGTTGCATACGAAGAAATGTGCGATATCGTTTTAGCCGACGGTACTTCAAGGCAGGGCAGAGTTATCCAGATAGACGGAAAACGAGCTGTTATCGAAGTTTTTGAAGGAACACGTTCTCTTTCTCTTCACAATATGAAAACGAAAATGAAGGGGCATCCGATGCAAATGCCTCTTTCAAATGAAATACTCGGCAGAACCTTCAGCGGTGCAGGTGTACCTATTGACGGTCTTGGTGAAATATTTGCCGATAAAGTGTGCGATATAAACGGCTTACCTATAAATCCCATCGCACGTGAATATCCGAGGGATTATATCGCAACGGGAATATCGTCTATCGATGTTATGTCAACTCTTATCAGAGGACAGAAGCTTCCGATATTCACAGGCTCGGGTATGAAGCATAACGAGCTTGCCGCGCAGATAGTCCGCCAGGCACATCTGCAAGGAGTTGATGACGATTCTTTTGCTATCGTCTTTGCTTCAATGGGTGTAAGTGCCGACGTTGCGGAATATTTCAAAACGTCATTTGCAAAAGCAGGCGTTCTTTCAAGGGTCGTAATGTTTTTGAACCTTTCCTCGGACCCCGTTATCGAAAGAATACTTACTCCTCGCTGTGCTCTGACAGCAGCAGAATACCTTGCTTACGAGCTTGGTATGCACATACTTGTAATAATGACTGATATGACGTCGTACGCAGAAGCCGTACGTGAATTCAGTTCATCAAAAGGCGAGATACCCGGAAGAAAAGGATATCCCGGATATCTTTATTCAGACCTTGCATCACTTTATGAAAGAGCAGGTATCGTAAAAGGTAAAAAAGGATCGGTAACTCAGCTTCCGATACTTACGATGCCTAACGACGATATAACTCACCCCGTCCCCGATCTTACGGGATATATCACCGAAGGGCAGATAGTTTTAGACCGAGCACTTTCGGCAAAGGGCGTATATCCTCCCGTTGCCGTTCTTCCGTCACTTTCAAGACTTATGAAGGACTGTATCGGCGAAGGGTACACAAGAGAAGACCATTCGGAACTTGCAAACCAGCTCTTCTCGATGTATGCAAAGGTCGTTGATGCAAGAGCACTTTCGTCAGTAATAGGCGAAGAGGAGCTTTCCGATAAAGACAAAAACTATCTTAAATTCGGTAAAAGATTTGAAGATGAATTTATTACCCAGGCACTTGACGAAAACAGAAGTATGGAGGATTCTTTGAATCTCGGCTGGAGTCTTCTTTCATCGTTTGATGAAGGCGAGCTTGACAGAATGAAGAAGGAAACCATAGCCAAGTATTTCAAAAAGCAGTAAAGGAGGGCGGACTGTATGGCAATAGCACCGACAAAAGGAAATCTTATAAATTTGAAAAAGTCTTTGGCTCTTGCCGAAAACGGTTACGAATTGCTCGACCGAAAGAGGAATATCCTTGTACGTGAGATGATGAGGCTTATAGAAGATGCCGAACAAATACAAAAGGATATTGACGAAAGCTATGAAAAGGCGTATAAGGCTTTGCAGGCGGCGAACGTCTCGCTCGGTATATCGGCTGTAAGAACAGCGGCATCAGTTGAAGAAGAAAACTCTCTTACACTTTCTTACAGAAGCGTAATGGGTGTTGAGATACCGCGTGTGAACATCAGCTGTGATGCACCGCTCGTTCCTGCGTACGGTATGCATAATACAAATCTTTCACTTGACGAAGCTTACATCAATTTTAATAAAGTAAAAGCACTTACTGCGCGTTTGGCGGAAATTGAAAACAGCGTTTACAGACTCGCCAATGCAGTAAAGAAAACTCGCAAGCGTGCAAATTCACTCAAAAACGTGGTAATCCCAAACTTCAGAGCTGATATAAAATTAATAACGGAAGTTCTTGAAGAAAAGGAAAGAGAAGAATTTTCACGTCTTAAAGTGATAAAGGCAAGAAAGTAAGTTTTTTTCAAAAAAACTATTGAAAAACTGAGCAACATAATATATAATAAAAGAGATTGATAATTATTTAACTATTCAAATGAAATGTATGAAAGGAATATCGAATATGAAAAAAATTACAAAAGCGGTTATTCCCGCTGCAGGTCTCGGTACAAGAATGCTCCCTATAGCAAGAACAGTTCCGAAGGAAATGCTCCCGATAGTTGACAGACCTTCAATGGAATATCTCATAAGAGAAGCAGTTGAATCGGGTATAACCGACATCCTTATAATAAACGGAAGAAACAAGGGTATTATGGAGGATTATTTTGATTATTCCGTAGAATACGATAACAACCTTCGTATGAAGAATAAAACAGCAGAGCTTGCCGATATCGAAGAGGTTTGCTCACTTGCAAATATCTATTTCATACGTCAGAAGGTTACACGCGGACTCGGTCACGCGATCTCCTGTGCAAGATCCTTCGTGGGTGACGAACCGTTTGCCGTTCTTTACGGTGACGATATAATGTCCTACGATAAGCCCGTAACAAAACAGCTTATCGACGCTTACGAAAAGTACGGCAAAGCAACGGCAGGTGTGTGCGAAGTATCCGACGAGGACGTTAAGAGATACTGTTCTTTGAAAACAGAGTCGCTTGAAGGAAATATCTATTCTGTTTCCGATATGGTCGAAAAGCCCCAGACGATAGAAGAGAAGTTTTCAAACTTTGCGATCCTCGGAAGAGTTGTATTGACTCCCGATATATTCGATATACTTGATAACACAGCTCCCGGTGCAGGCGGCGAGATACAGCTTACAGACGCTATGAAACAGCTTGCACGCACGGTTGGTATGACAGCTGTTGAGTACGAAGGCAAGAGATACGATATGGGCGACAAGCTCGGATTTTTGCAGGCAAACATCGAATTTGCTCTCAAGCATCCCGTTCTCGGTGAAAAATTCAAGTCATATCTTAAGGATTTTTCAAGTAAACTCTGATAAAATTCATTATATATACCGCCGCAATAGAGGCGGAATGGAGAGAATATGCAGGAAAATATAAAGATCGAACGTGTAAATAAAACGAATTATTATCTCGATATTGCACAGACCGTGCTCGAAAGAAGCACGTGCATACGCCGTAAATACGGTGCTATCATTGTTAAAAACGATATTATAGTATCTACAGGTTATAACGGCGCACCGAGAGGACGGGTAAACTGTTCCGATCTCGGGTATTGCCTTCGCGATAAGCTCGGCATACCGAGGGGCGAAAGATATGAAATGTGCCGTTCGATCCATGCGGAAGCAAACGCTATAATTTCCGCATCACACTCCGATATGCTAAACTCCGTTCTTTATCTTGCGGGCGTCGATGCAAAAACAGGCGATATAATAGCAGATTCCTGCAGCTGCCAGATGTGCAAGCGTATGATAATAAACGCAGGAATCTCAAAAGTGATAGTAAGAAATACAAAAGCCGAATATACTGAGTACGATGTCAAAGACTGGATACTTAACGATGACAGCCTCAGCGGTAAATTCGGATATTAAGAAAGGTTTTTAAATGGACAGTAAGCCTCCGAGTACAAACTGTATACAGATAGTTCCTTTGGCGGAGGAACACATAAAAGAAATTGCCGAACTCGAAAAGGAATGTTTTTCCGATCCTTGGAACGAAGAAATGTTCGTACAGCTTCTTTCAAATCCTCTTGCTGTATTTATTACGGCGATATGCGACGGTAAAGTTGTTGGATATGCAGGTATATACCATATACTTACAGAAGGACAGCTTATGAATATCGCCGTAAAGGAAGATTTCAGACGGTGTGGAATAGCAGAAAAAATGTTTGAACACTTGCTTGATTACGGTAAGGAAAACGACATAGAAGTAATTACTCTTGAAGTTCGGGAAAAGAATACTCCTGCAATATCTTTCTATAAAAAAATCGGTTTTGAAAAGGTGGGAATAAGACCGGGATATTATTCACATCCGACGGATGACGCCGTTTTGATGAATTATTCCGTTTGATAATGTATATATTGGGAATAGAAAGCTCGTGCGATGAAACTTCGTCCGCTGTAATAAAGACGGAAAAAGACGGTGTTGAAAGCACGATACTGTCAAATATTATCGCTTCATCTGTCGATCAGCACGCTGTTTACGGCGGTGTCGTTCCGGAGATAGCGAGCCGAGCGCATATCGAAGCGATATCGAACGTAACGTACACGGCATTAAAGAAAGCAAATGTCAGTATCTCTGATATTGACTGCATTGCGGTTACCTCACGTCCGGGACTTATAGGATCGCTTCTCGTCGGTGTCAATTTTGCAAAATCACTGGCGTACGCAAACGGAATACCGCTTGTAAGCGTTCATCATATAAAAGGGCACATAGCGGCGAATTATCTTACGGATGATCCGCCGAAACCGCCGTTCTTCGCTTTGGTCATGTCGGGTGGGCATACGTCGCTTTTCGATGTAAAGTCGGTTGACGATATGATATGTGTCGGCTCGACACGTGACGATGCGATCGGTGAAGCGTTCGACAAGGCAGGCCGTGTTATAGGTCTTTCTTATCCGTGCGGTGCGGAAATGGACAAGCTTGCATACGAAGGGGATGAAAATGCAATAAAATTTCCTCTTGCAGCTATAAAGGACGATACGCTTGATTTCTCGTTTTCGGGACTCAAGACTGCTGTCATAAACTATGTAAACCGTGCGGAAATGAAGAGGGAAAAAATCATTCCCGCTGACGTTGCCGCATCGTTTACAAAAACTGTTTGTGATTCTGTAATTAAAAAACTTTCACTTGCATACGAAAGATATAAATTCGATAAATTTGTTATTTCCGGCGGTGTTGCCGCAAACTCACATTTAAGACGTGTGCTTAAAGAGTTTTGCGATAAAAACGGAATACGCTTCTATTTTCCGCCCATTTCTTTGTGCGGTGATAACGGTGCAATGATTGCCGCACAGGGCAAATTTGAGTATCAGAACGGAAATTTTGAATCGACATCTCTCAACGGAAAAGCCTCTGAACAGGTAGCACCTAAAACGTGTCAATAGTTGTGAACAAAAATTCACAATATTCGGCATAATGACGGAGTAAATTCAGTTTTATACGTAATTTTTTAAGTCCGCTTTGCTATTTTATGCAATCTTTCCGATACCGGCAAGAATAATTAATCTTGTGGGAAATGTGGATAACTAAAGTCAAATTAATCAAATTCCGCTTGATATGTCTTGATTTTGGCTTGAAAATGTGGAAAACTATGTGGAATGTGTGGATTAACTCAAATTAACATGTGTATTTTTAATCACAACATCAGTATGGTAAAAACGCACAAACGGAGTTACGGTCGAATTTTTTTGCAAATTGTCGATGCAAAGTTGTCAATTAATAAAATGTGAAAAAAATATTAAATATATTCAATTACCGAGAAAGGTCAGGTACAGAAAATGAATGAAGAAATGAAAAAATATGATTCATACGTAAACGATGCCGCAGAAAAATTCAAGGCTCTTATGTATGAACAGCTTGCAAGAGTTGAAAAGATCAACGCATCAAAAGAATTCGTTGATTACGAAAAGCTTGATAAAATAGTTATCGGCGTTACAGGCGGCGATGGCATCGGTCCCACGATCACAAACGCTGCCGCAGGCGTTATGGAGTCCTTGCTTGCAGACAAAATCGCAGCAGGCAAAGTTGAGATACGCTACATAGAAGGTCTTACGATCGAAAACCGCGTTAAGCATATGAAGGCTATTCCCGATGACGTTATGGAAGAAATATACAAATGTGACGTTATCCTTAAAGGTCCTACAACGACACCTCACGCCGGTGACGGTCTTCCTAACATTGAAAGTGCAAATGTTGCTATGCGTAAAAATCTCGACCTTTTTGCAAACGTACGTCCTGTTAAAGTACCCGATAAGGGTATCGACTGGACGTTCTTCCGTGAAAATACGGAAGGCGCGTACGCTGTCGGAAGCAAGGGTGTACACGTAACGGACGATCTCGGCGTTGACTTCTGTGTTGCAACAACGGAAGGCTGTGAAAGAATTTCCCGCCTTGCATACGAATATGCAAGAAAGAACGGAAAAGAAAGAGTATCCATAGTTACAAAAGCAAACATAATCAAAACAACGGACGGTAAGTTCCTTAATATCGCGAAGAAAGTCGGCGAAGAATATCCCGAAATAACAACGGACGAATGGTTCATAGACATTATGACAGCAAAGCTCGTTGACGAAAAGAGACGCGGAGACTTCAAGGTATTTATCCTTCCTAACCTTTACGGTGATATCATTACTGATGAAGCGGCTGAATTCCAGGGCGGCGTCGGTACGGCAGGAAGTGCAAATATCGGTAAGAAATATGCAATGTTTGAAGCTATTCACGGTTCTGCTCCCCGTATGGTAAACGAGGGCCGTGCTATATATGCCGATCCTTGCTCAATGCTCCGTGCAACAGTTCTCCTTCTTTCACACATAGGATATCAGGCAGAAGCTGACAAGCTTGCACGCGCACTTGACATCTGTATGTTTGAAGAGAAGAGAATTAAGGTTACAGGCAGAAATACAGGTGCTACCTGTGAAGAATTTACGGAATACGTAAAAGAAAAATTATAATCGGCGCATTGCGCCGTAGAAGGAAAACTTATGGCGCACAACAATGATACATTTGAAAAAAGCGTATTACCGAGAGCAAAACGCAAAAACTGCAACGTGTACTGCGTTTCGGCTTCGGTAATGCGCCGTATGCCGAGATATTTCAGATATCTGCGTAATCTTTTGAATAACGATGTTTTACGTATTTCCTCGGGTGATCTTGCAAAGCTTATGAATATTACCCCTTCCCAGGTAAGACAGGATTTTAATTCATTCGGTGATTTCGGACAGCAGGGCTACGGATATAACGTAAAATATCTATATACTCAGGTGAGCAGAATACTCTGCGTCAATAAAAAATTCCCCGCAATAATAATCGGTTCCGGAGATATGGCAAAAGCACTTCTTGTATCTACGCTTTTTGATATAAGGGGCATCCGTATCGTCGGTGTTTTTTCACCGAACAAGAATGATGTTGGCAAGGAATGTTCATCATTTACAGTACGACACACTGATGAAATAAAAGAATTTTGTGACAGTTGTAACGTATCCCTTGCTGTCTACGCATTACCTGAACTCTATGACAATGATTTGTGCCGTTATTTGTCTGAATGTGGTATTAAAGGTCTTTGGAATTTTTCTGTCTGTGAGATAAGATCCGAATTTATCAAATGCCAGAATCTTATGATGGGGGATTCCTTGATGCTTCTGATGTACGAGATGGGAAAAGAGGTGCAGGAAGATGGAAATTAATTATTCCGCACGTGTTCTTTCCTTGCCTCATGATACCGTTTTGCGTGTTATTCAGACGGCAAGTGCTGAAGAGCTCAAGGTTATGATATACCTTTGCTCAAACGAGGAGTTTCGTAAAGATCCTTCAAAAAACAGAGCAAAGGCGGTAAAGGATCTCCATTTGCAGTGGTCAGATATTGAAGGTGCTATCAGCTTTTGGGAAAAGAACGGAGCGTTTATGAATTCGGATCAGATCCCGACTCCTGTAATTGAGAGGAAAAATAAAGCATCCGAGCTTCTTAAAAAGGAAGCCCCCGAATATTCAAGCGAAGAAGCGGCAGGAATTATCGAAAGCAGCGACGAGCTTAAAAAGCTCATTGACGAATGTAGTGCGTTACTCGGTAAAATGCTCAACAAAAATGAGGTTTCGCACATTGTTTCAATGTACGAATATCTCAGACTTACTCCCGAATACATAAAAAAGCTTTTTGAATATTGTATTGAGTGTGATAAAAAATCCGTTGTTTATATATCCCGTATGGCTTACAGTATGTTCGATAACGACATAACAACGATCGACGAACTTTTGAGTCACCTTGAGGAAGAGGACAAGAAAACGGATCTTATATACCGAATACGCGAGTTGTTTGGTATAGGAAGCAGGGCATTGACTTCAAGAGAAAAGAGCAATATAAACCGCTGGATAGAAGAATACAACAGTCCGTTTGAATTGATACAGCAGGCGTATGAAATTACGGTTGACAGAACGGGAGAAGCATCCGTTGTATATGCAAGTGCTATTTTGAAAAGATGGCACGCCGAGGGATTTACAACTCTTGAAGAAACAAAAGCGGAAGCAGAAAGCTATAAGGCAAGTAAAAAAGCTAAGGAAGCAAAAGAAAAAGGACACCTCGGAAATTTTGACGAGGATGAATTTATGGCTCTTGCTATCCGACGCAGTTATAAGGATAAAAACTGATGGGCTACAGAGATGATGTTTATATAGCAGTCAAGCGTTCGTTTGATGAAAACGCACAGAAGGCGCGCCGTGATGCTGATTCAAGACGTATGGCGCTTTCAGCAAAGTACGAGGATATCGGCAGAGTTGAAGCAGAGCTTTCTCAAACTGCACTTTCTGTATTCAAGGCGGCAACAAACGGCAAAGAAAGCCTTGAAGAAAGGCTTTCACAAATACGCACACGCAACGCAGAGCTTCTTGATATGAGAAGTTCACTGCTTGAAAAATACGGCTATTCAGCCGATTATTTTGCCCCGAAGTACAAATGCGGAAAATGCTCCGACAGCGGTACGTTCAACGGTACGATGTGCTCATGTATGAAAAATGAGCTTGTTAAAAAAATGACCGAAATATCGGGACTCGGTATTCTTGCAAACAGAATGAGTTTTGATAATTTCAATCTTTCATACTATAACGACACAGAAAAAGACTACGAAAATATGGCTTACACCTTCAAGAAGATAAAGGAGTATGCCGAAGGATTTTCCGAAAGCAACAACGAAAGCTTGCTTTTTATGGGAACGACAGGAACGGGAAAGACGCATCTTTCGGTTGCAACGGCGGCTGCAATAATCGCAAGAGGGTATTACGTTATATATAACACCTCACAAAATATTTTTGCTGATTTTGAATACGATAAATTCAAACGTACCCAATCAGAGCCGTCAAGAAGTAATAAGTATTTCGACTGTGAGCTTCTTGTTATCGACGACCTCGGCACCGA
Source organism: Eubacteriales bacterium (assembly GCA_045657205.1). Lineage (GTDB taxonomy): Bacteria > Bacillota > Clostridia > Oscillospirales > CAG-272 > RGIG7213. The sequence goes on along the minus strand of JAZOSS010000054.1, from coordinate 3,889 downwards.
AAACGTAAATCAGTTTACAACGTCGTGCCTTTATAATCTTATAAACACGCGCCACTGCGAAGGAAAGGCACTTATAATAAACACAAATCTTGCACAGAAAGAGCTTCGTTCAAAATACGATGACAGAATATTTTCACGCCTTGCGGGAGAATTTACACCTTTTCTGTTTAACGGGAAAGATATCAGAATGAAAAAGCTTTTCGGTAATTAAATAAAAAATTTCCCTTATCCGCTTTGATCGAGTGGATAAGGGAATTTTTCATTCGATGATAAACTTTCCGAAGTATTCGGGACGGTGGAAATCGGGGTTTTCACATTCAGCAGGATTCCACATACCGTAGTGTACTACCTCACATTCGTCCCCGCACTTATACGCATTACCGAAAAATTCGTAACCTGAATTTATTTCGGTTTTTCCGTACACTTTTCCAATGATTGTATGCGGCATTTTTATTTCAGCGTACCAGTATTCACCATCACGCGAGGATGTGATTACGGGAAGCTCACCGCATACATCTTTCAACGGAGTTCTTTCGTATCTGTCAGGACCGTATGCAACAAGACATGCACCTTTGCTGTTTACCTCACAGTTTATATAACCACCCTTTGAGTAGCATGCAAAAAACTCAATACAACTGTCTTTGTAAACGGGATCCATATAATTACTGTACACAGCCTTCGGTGATGACTCTTTGCAGTAAAGTCTTATAATTATCGCATCATCTGTATGTACGGCTTTGAAATATGATTCGGGGCGGTAATCTCCGCCCCAGGGATATTCACATATGAGCCCTTTTTCAATATTTTCCCAAATGCCTTCAAATTTTTTAATTACGTACTGTTTCATTTTTAGTCCTTCTTTAATTAAACGTTATTTTTGATTTTGTTTTTTCACTTGCAAGACATACGAAAGTATTGCCGGGAGATAATTTCAGAGGTGTACCGCTTTCATTTGTGTAAAAGAACGCTCCGTTTGAAGGATCATATCCCCATTTGATAGATATATATCTTCCTCCGTGAACGTAATAACCGTCACCGCCTGATGAAATATCAATATCCATTTCACCCGTTGTTGAGTCTGCAATCGAGTGCTTTGTGAATAAAACTATCACGTTAGTGTATTTTAAAATCGTTCCGTCGGCATCTGAATGAACGTTTCCGAATTGATATCTCGTATATGAATTTGTAAGTGTCGAATATTCAAAATACGGTGCTGATGCGGCAGAATACGGAACTGTAAGCTTCATACAGTAGTCACTCGTTGAAAGCGGCTGAGCGATATCATAAAAACTCATCACACACTGCGAGTTTTCACCTCGTTTGACACTTATTCCGCTGTTTTTCATTTTAGCGGAAAAATACGAACCGTCAGCAAGAATACTGCTTGAATATCCTCTTGAATCTATAAGCTCTTCGTTTCTTTCAAATAAAGGAGCCATCTCACCTTTGATAGCGTCAATGCAGTTTACGTTAAGGGAACTTTGAACTGTTTTTGCATATGCAGTCGTACCTGCTTTTATCAAAACGGCATCGTTTATTGATGCTATTCTGTAAAACGGTGCTCTTGCATCTATGACGGGACCGATTTTACCAACGCTCGAATAGTCGGAATAAAGCGCAAGAAGACGCGTCATGCCACCTTCAACCGTTACCTCATATACAACGTCCGCTTTAGCAATACCGAACTGCGGCGCACCGTAAGCATCGTTTTTTAAAACAACGGCAACGGGACGAGTATCTGAAAGATCTTTTTCGGAATCTGCAAGACCCGTCAATGGATCAACATAATAAATAGTTTGATCCTCCGGGATATCTGTGTCAAAGACGGTCGTTTGCTCATTTGTGAAGGGCGGTGTCTGCACATCCGTGTTGCTTGTAGCATCGTCACCGCCACAGGAAGCAAGTAATACTGTACATAACAGCGAATATGATAAAAAAGATAAAATTTTTTTCATTTGTTTCCTCCGCTTTCTCATATCTACAATATTATTATAGGATGAAATAATTTTTCGTTCAATAATAATTTGTTAATTTCCAAATATTGTTGATATGTATTTTTGGCAGTTTGGCGGAGAATATTCCCAACTGTCTATATGATGCACGGTGTCAGGAACATAATATTTTATGTTGTTTTCGGGAATTTCATCGTTTAAAAGTGAAACTATCACGAGTTTTATTTTCATTTTCTCGGGATTGATGCTCTTGATGTAGACGGCAGCGGGAGTGCCTGCTGTAATACCTTCGCTGTATTCGGCAAGCCCGGCGAGGTTTGGTGCAAGCTCGACGAATATTCCGTACGGTTCAACACTTCTTATTATTCCGCTTACCGTCTGACCCTGTGAAAAATTCAAACAGTTTTCTTCCCACGTACCAAAAAGCTCTTTTGTTGATATATAAATTCTGCATGTGGTGCTGTCTTTTTGTTTGACCACGCATTTTAATTTTGTGCCTACCAAAAATCTGTCGTTCGGATGGTCTATCCTTGAAACCGAAATACAGTCTATCGGCAAAAGAGCTATCATTCCGCATCCGATATCGGCAAACGCACCGAACGGCTCCATGTGCGTTATACAGCAGGGAATTATGTCCCCGGGAATAAGCTTTGACAGAAAATTATCATAACATTCTTTTTGTGCGGATCTTCTTGATAAAACGGCGGTTTTTCTTCCGTTTATCTCCGTAAAATCTTTAACGTGAAAGCATACGGGTTTTCCTACTCTTGTAAGGATCGCAATATCTTTAATATCGGTGTTATCCGGTTGATATGAAACCTCTTCTTTCGGGATGATCCCAAATATGTTGCCGCCTAAATTTACGGTTAAATTCATATTTTTATCGCATAAAACGGCACGGCCTTCAAGAATTTTTTTGTCATCTTTTGCTTTTTTCAACAGCTCCGTATCACAGCAGATACGTGCGTTTTCCTCACTTGTAATATATTCTCCCTCGGGTGAATAAGAGTTTTGCATAATTACCTCCGCTTTTTTAGTCTTTGATTAAAGTCTATTAATAAATCACGCGGAATATGCAGTTAAAGATATTTTTACCGTTACATATTGTTTTAAGAAAAAAGTTGTGGTATACTTATTTCGGAGGAATGTTATGAAGATATTTTGTTTATTGCTTACTTTGATCTTTTTTTGTTCGTCTTGTACGGGAAACGATCTTGTTTCCGATGATACAACTGCAAACACAGAACAGATAAATGAAGCATTGCCTGTACTCAGAATAGTCATAGGTGATGTCGGTAAAGCAGACTTTATCGTTTTGTCGTGTGAAGAAGAACATATGATAATCGACTGCGGTTATAAAAAAAGCTACGACTATGTCGAGAGTGTTTTAAACGACCTTAAAATCACAAATCTTAAATACGCTGTCGGAACACATCCGGATAAAGACCATATAGGTGCTATGGCGAAGCTCATTAAAAACTTTTCTATAGGTGAGCTTTATATAAGTCCATACAATAACGGAAGCGGGGAATATGAAAAGATGGTAGAACGTGCTGAGGAAAAAAACGTACCGGTACGTTTTGCATCTGTTGGTGATGTGCTGTCACTCGGCAGTGCAACTCTTACCACGTATTCACCGAATAACGGCATCTTGTCCCTTGGGGATGATAATGAATCGTCCGTTGTCCAAATGCTCTCTTACGGAAATTTCAAAATGCTGTTTATGGCTGACGGACAGCTCATATGCGAAAGTATGCTCTTATCTTCGGGACTTGATCTGTCCGCTGACGTCATTAAAATAGCACACCACGGATCAAACAAATCAAGTACCGTAAATTTTTTGAAGGCTGTCGGGGCAAAATACGCTGTAATATCAGCAGGTGAAGATGACGGGGAAGTATATCCGTCCGATGCGGTATGTAAAAACATATCAGACC
>JAZOSS010000053.1:0-2550 GCA_045657205.1 Eubacteriales bacterium | reverse complement strand
CCTGCCTATTACCTGCGTAAGGAGGGAAAACGTCTGCTCGGATGCGTGATAATCCGAAAGATAAAGCGAGTTGTCGGCAAGTATGACGCCGACGAGCGTAACGTCGGGAAAGTCGTGCCCCTTCGTCACCATCTGCGTGCCCAAAAGCACGTCCGCCTTATGTGCTCTGAAATCACCGAGTATCTTATCGTATGAAAATTTACCCGATGTCGTATCGGCATCCATGCGAAGCACCGATATTCCGTAGCCGTAGTCACTTATATCCTGACATATCTTCTGTGTTCCGTAACCCATATATGCAATATGGGACGATCCGCATTTACCGCATTTTTCGGGCACAGCCGTTCTGTATCCGCAATAATGGCACAAAAGATATCCGTTTCGTTTTCTCTCGATATATTCTTCCTGCTCGTTCTCGGCGGTATGCTTGCCGATACGTGACGTCGTATGATACGTCAGCGACACGTCGCAGTGCGGACACATAACGACCTCACCGCACATACGGCAGTTAAGAAAATTACTGAATCCGCGTCTGTTCAGAAACAGAACGGATTGATTACCCGCCTGCTTATTTTTTACAAGCTCACCTTTTAAAAGCGTTCCGACAGCATCCGTCTGACCCGTGGCGTAATCTTCCCGCAAGTCAGCAACGACTACCTTCGGAAGCTGTGCTTTTCCGTATCTTTTGGTAAGCTTTATGAGTTTATATTTTCCGCACTGAGCCTTGTAATAGCTTTCTATACTCGGCGTTGCGGAGGCTAAAAGCATCACTGCCCCGTGTGCTGTGCATCTGTACCTTGCCACGTCACGAGCGTGATATTTCGGTGTCATTTCCGACTTGTACGTATGCTCCTGCTCCTCGTCTATTACGACAAGTCCGATGTTTTCAAGCGGTGCAAATATTGCACTCCTCGTTCCTATAACGAGATCTGCCGCGCCTTGCTTTATTTTTCTGTAGGCATCGGCGCGTTCGGATGTTGACAGCGCCGAATGGATAACGACCACACGGTCGCCGTATGCCGAGCAGAATATCTTGACCGACTGCGGTGTTAAAGATATTTCCGGCACGAGCATAATAACGCTTTTTCCTCTTGCGATAACACTGTCACAAAGAGCTTTTATGACCTGTGTTTTTCCGCTTCCCGTAACGCCGTGAAGAAGTACGGCGGCAGGCTTACCTTCGGCGCACAGCGCATCTATTTCATCAAAAGCCGCGGCTTGTTCGTCTGTAAGCGTCGTTTCCGCACTGCATTTTTCAATGAAGGCGTACGGATTACGCAGTATCTGCTCCGTCCTTACGGAAAATATCTCCTTTTCAACGAACTTGTCGAGCATTTGCTGTGATATTCCGCTTTTTTCCTGCAAAAACTTCTTTTCACATTCACCGCATTCGTCCAGAAGATCGACGGCGATCTTTGCGAAAGTGCTCCTTGTCTGAAGCTTTGCATATTCGGCAGGGGCGCACAGCGTATAGAAATGAGCTTTTTCCGTCTTAGGCGTCCCCTTCGGCTTTATTTCTTTTTCAAGATAACCGTGGTCGGTAAGGTAATTAAGCGACGGTCTTATATTTTTGTCAAATTCCTCGTACAGCTTCGTCAGAAGACTTCCGCCATGCGCGGCAATATACGCATATATGAGCTTTGTGCTTTCGTTCATCGTATCGGGGAGTTTTTTATCCGTGACTTTATAAAACTCATCGGGCGAGCCGAGAAGCGACTGCGGAAATACCGCCTTCACCGCTTCGCCGTACGAGCACAGTGCAACGTCCGAAACGTACTTGCAAAGTCCGAGAAGATCCTCCGACAGCGAAAGCTCCTCATCGTATACGCCTATTATAAATTTTGCTTCAAAAGACAGCTCCTCCGTCTCGGAAATATCTCTCACGACACCCGTTACTGTTTTATTCGTGTTTCCGAACGGAACCGTCACAAATACACCCGGCTTTACCTTATCCGCGATTTTTTTATCGACAAGATACGTATAGTCGTTTTTGACGTAAACGGGCAAAGAAAGGATATTTACAAGCGCTGTTTTCACTTTTATTCAGCCGTAACGTCGGCGTCCGTCGTCTGTTCTTCCGCCGCTTTTGCAGAGGCGTCGGGGCGGACGATGCTGATATCACCGTCACAAATGAGGGTAATTGCGTTTCTTACGGCTTTTTCATCTCTGAGGTCCTTGCTTATCATGGACGTCAAGGGTTTATCCGTTTCTTTGAGATTGATCTTCTTTTCAGCTTCCGTTCTCTGTCTTACGTATTCGTCAATAACGAGGTGTGCCGCTTTCGCTGTTGCAATTACCATTTCGTATCTGTTAAATTCGTTGTTTGAGCTGTTAGATATTTCTTCCAATGAAGGCTTTATGATTTCCATAGTTTTTCTCCCTGTATGTTACAAATTATTTTAAAAAGTTTTTCACAAAATCGTTCGTACGGCTCACTTTATGTCTTTCTGCCGCAACTATCGCTTTAAGCGTTTCGGATGCTTCCTCAAGCTTTCCCGTTTCGTTAACTATAACGTAGTCGTAAAGCTCAAATTTTTCAAGCTCCTTGAG
>JAZOSS010000052.1:0-2903 GCA_045657205.1 Eubacteriales bacterium | reverse complement strand
TGTAAACTGCTGTGTCTTTTCGTTTGTAAGATCGGCTCTGAGCCATTTAGCGTTAAGTCCCGCTTCGTTCATACCTACAAGACCGATGGTTGAGAAGTGGTTGTTGAACGTTCCGAGGTATCTCTTCGTGTAAGGATAAAGACCTGCATCAAGAAGCTTTGTAATTACCGTACGCTTTACTTTGAGTGAACGTGCGGCGATATCCATAAGACGGTCAAGACGCTTGTAGAAGTCCTCTTCGTTTTCTGCAAGGTAAGCGATACGGGGCATATTGATAGTAACGACACCGACAGAACCTGTTGACTCACCGCTTCCGAAGAAACCGCCGGACTTCTTGCGAAGCTCGCGAAGATCAAGACGGAGTCTGCAGCACATACTTCTTACGTCACTCGGTTCCATATCGCTGTTGATGTAGTTTGAGAAATAAGGTGTACCGTATTTTGACGTCATTTCAAAGAGCAAACGGTTGTTTTCTGTATCAGACCAGTCAAAGTTACGTGTTATCGAATATGTGGGGATAGGATACTGGAAGCCTCTGCCGTTTGCATCACCTTCGATCATTATTTCGATGAAGGCTTTGTTTACCATATCCATTTCCTTTTGGCAGTCTTTGTACTTGAAGTCTGCTTCTTTTCCGCCTATGATACAGTTGAGTTCCGCAAGGTCATTCGGTACTACCCAGTCAAGCGTTATGTTTGTAAAGGGTGACTGCGTACCCCAGCGGCTGGGAGTGTTTACGCCGTAAATGAACGATTCGATGCACTTTTTAACCTGACCGTATGAAAGATTGTCAACCTTTACAAACGGTGCAAGATACGTGTCGAAGGATGAGAAAGCCTGTGCGCCTGCCCATTCGTTCTGCATGATTCCCAAGAAGTTTACCATCTGGTTGCAAAGGCTTGCAAGGTGCTTTGCGGGAGCAGAGGTTATCTTACCCGAAACGCCGCCGAGACCTTCCTGGATAAGCTGTTTGAGCGACCAACCCGCACAGTAACCTGTAAGCATCGACAAGTCGTGAATGTGGATGTCAGCGTTTCTGTGTGCGTTTCCGATTTCATCGTCGTAGATCTCAGACAGCCAATAGTTTGCCGTTACAGCACCTGAGTTGCTGAGGATAAGACCGCCGACGGAATAAGTAACCGTCGAGTTTTCTTTAACTCTCCAGTCGTTTATGTTAAGGTAATTGTCGATAATTGCCTTGTAGTCAACCATCGTCGCTGTGATGTTACGTATTTTTTCTCTCTGACGGCGGTAGATGATGTAAGCCTTGGCAACGTCGTCGTATCCTGCTTTGATGAGTACGGACTCAACGCTGTCCTGGATATTTTCGACCGATATCGCCTGGTTTTCTATTTTGGGTTCAAATTCTGCCGTTACCTTGAGGGCAAGAAAATCTATAATGTTCGCATTGTATTGCTTGTTGCAAGCTTCAAATGCCTGAGTTATTGCCGAGCTTATTTTTGCAAGATCAAAAGATACGATCTTACCGTCACGTTTAATTACGTTGTACATATAGTTCCTCCTGTTTCTTGTTTAATATATTTTGTGGGTGGGATTGTATTATACAATACATATTGTGTTTTGTCAAGTGTTTTTTACTATATATTATGTTTTTTTTGAAATTATCTTATTTCGGTATTCGGTATATATTTCTTTGCAAAGGATAGCATCAAGTTCAGTTTTTGCTGTGAAACACTGCTTATTTCGGGGGAAATTACGTCGCCCGAATCGGTGAAATTCTGCAAAAAATATTTTTTTTCACCCTTTATCATTTCAGCAATTTTTCCTATATCTTCGGGTGTGTGAAGCTCATCTGTTACGGTCGTTCTGAATTCGTGGTCGATGTTGCTGTTTGAAATGATATTAATACTTTTTACTATATCTTTATACGGTACGTCCGATATTCCCGATGTTATTTCGTATTTTTCTTTACAGTTTTTTATATCCATTGCAACGTAGTCAAGAAGATCGTCTTTTATGAGATCTTCAAGCTTGTCCGGATACGTTCCGTTTGTATCAAGCTTTACGGCGTATCCCATATCTTTTATTTTTATTATAAATTCTTTTATACCGTTTTGCATCAAAGGCTCTCCGCCCGTTATGCAAACACCGTCGAGCATGCGCCGACGCTTTTCAAGAAATGAAAAGAATTCGTTTTCTTCTATCTGTGATGATGTGTCAATATGCGTAACAAGTGATGCGTTATGGCAAAAAGGGCATCTGAAATTACAGCCGGGGGTAAAAACTATGCAAGCCGTCTTTCCCGGGAAATCAAGTAAGGTGAGTTTTTGTAATCCGTTAATTTTCATAATCCATCCGTTTAAAAGAGTAAAATAAGGAGATATGAAAATCACATCTCCATATTTATTTTTATTCAAGAATATTCGTTGTGATGTAGTCAACACCCCAAGATGCAAGTCTTTCGCCTGCCTTCGGGTCGTCAACGGTCCATGCGTTTATTTTCAGCCCAAGACCGTGGAGCATCTTGATATTGTCTTCCGTGAGGGACTTGTGCTGACAGTCAAGATCAAGACGGTACTTTTTCATAAAGTCAATGTTCTCTTTGCTTATGTCACCTGTCAGAAATTGTGCAGGACTGTCAGGGCATATCTCGCGCAGATATATCAGATCCTGCTGATGGAATGAAATAAATATCACTCCGTCAAGATATTTTTCCGACTTGATTATATTAACTATCTGCTTTACCTGCTCCTTTGTAAAAGGAGTTTTAAGCTCAAGGACGGCTGTTTTTTCATACCTCTTACATACCCTTATGTATTCGGACAGAAGGGGAATACGAAGATCTGTACGTGTTTTCTTACCGCATATATCGCAAAGCTCAATGGTTTTTATTTCGCTGTAGTCGGTTTTTTCGATTAGCACATTTGTTTTTGCAACGCGTG
>JAZOSS010000051.1:0-40937 GCA_045657205.1 Eubacteriales bacterium | reverse complement strand
AATAACCTTATGCCGTATATATGCAAGGTCGCATCGGGAAAGCTTCCCGTTTTGAATATTTTCGGTGACGATTATCCGACTAAGGACGGAAGCGGTGTGAGAGACTATATACACGTCGTTGACCTTGCAAGAGGACACGTTTGTGCGATAGATTACGCAAGAAAAAATAAAGGCTCCAAGGCGATAAACCTCGGAACCGGTAACGGATATTCCGTTTTTGAAGTCGTAAAGGCGTACGAAAAAGCCATAGATGGCAAAATACCGTACGTTGTAGCGCCCAGACGTCCCGGAGATGCGGCGGAATGCTATGCAGATCCGTCACTTGCCAAAGAGCTTCTTTCCTGGTCTGCCGAATACGGAATCGACCGTATGTGCGAGGATTCCGCAAGATGGCAGAAGATGAATCCCGACGGTTACGGCGACTGATCGCATTTTTCGCCTTTTCCGCATAAGGATGAAGAAAGGCATTTGAAAGAACCCGTTTTTTCGTCTTTTTGCATTATGACGCTGAATCCCAAATTATCACAAAATTTTTGGGATATCTCTGCGTTATTCACGGTCGGTGAATTGATATCAAGTTTCAAAAAAATCACTCCCGAATGTATTTTTTACATCGGGAGTTTTTTTATTCATCTTTGTTTTGCAAAGCACGTAATATTCTGTGATTTGTGCCTCTGTTTATCCTGTCCGAATCTTTTATCATATTTTTGACAGTTTCTCTGTGAGTCTTTTTGTCGTACGGACAAGGGTTTTTATAAACGGGAAGACCGAGAGCATTTACAAGCTGTTCGGTGTATCTTTCGGGAAGGGTGAAAAACGGACGTATAACGCGGATGTTTTCATACTCCGTTACGGGTAAAAAAGTTTCAAATTTACCGCAAAACAGCAGATTCATAAGCGCTGTCTGCGCCGCATCGTCCTGCGTGTGTGCAAGAGCAAGAGAGGAACATCCAAGCTCGCTTGCTGTATCGCAAAGGATGCGCCTGCGAAGCTTTGAGCAAAGCGCACACGGATCGTCCGTGCTTTGTATCCGTGAGGATATATCCGTTGTAACTTCTTTGTATTCTACACCTATGCCCTCGCAAAAGCTTTTCATTCCGTGAGTTTTGCTGTCCTCAAAGCCGTTGTTGACGTACACGGCGCATACGTCGTACGGTATCGGATAAAAAGAGGAAAGCTTTTTCAGCGCATATAAAAGCGACAAGGAATCTTTTCCGCCTGATAACCCCACGGCAATTTTGTCGTGGGGTTTTATCATATCTTCACTTTGTATACAAGAACGTGTTTTGCTGAGTACAAGACGTAAAACGTCCATTATCAGCCGTTTATCCAGGATTCATCCGAAGGATTGTTTCTGAACTTTATAAGTCTTTCGCGGTCTTCGCTCTTTATATAGCCTTCTTTTGCGGCAGCTTCAACAACAGCGTCAAAGTCTGTAAGAGATACGTTTTTGACGTTTGCGGCTTCAAGTCTGTCAAGACCTTTTTTCATACCGTATGTGAATATGCTTACGATACCGAGAACCTCGGCACCTGCTTCTCTGAGTACGTTTACAACTTCGATAACGCTTCCGCCTGTCGAGATAAGATCCTCAACGACAACGACTTTCTGGCCCTTTTCAAGACGTCCTTCGATCTGGTTTCCGCGTCCGTGATCCTTTGCGCCCGAACGTACGTAACCCATAGGAAGACCCATAATATGACCGCAGATAGCGGCGTGAGCGATACCTGCCGTGCTTGTACCGAAAAGTGCTTCGCATTCGGGATATTCGCGCTTTATTGTTTCAACAAGACCGTTTTCAACGTCATCTCTTACTTTGGGAGCCGTGAGTGTCAGTCTGTTGTCACAGTAAACGGGGCTCTTTATTCCGCTTGCCCATGTGAAAGGCTCTTCGGGGCGGAGAAATACGGCTTTTATCGACAGCAGATCTTTTGCAATAAGTTCTTTCATTTTTTTATCCTCTCTTATTTAACGAATTGTTCTATACATTCAACGTATTTTGCTACGGGATCGTCAGCGGCGGTTATGGGTCTGCCGACAACGATGTAATCGCTTCCAAGCTCGTTTGCCTTTGCGGGTGTCGTTACACGTACCTGGTCGCCGACCTCACCGTCGGCAAATCTTATTCCGGGTGTTACGGTAAGGAAAGATGTTCCGCAAGCATTTTTTACCTCGGGTACTTCAAGGGGAGAGCAAACAACACCGTCAAGGCCCGAATCGCGTGCTGTTTTTGCATAACTCATAACGACTTCTTTGAGGGGTTTTTCAATAAGAAGCTCCTGACGCATACGTTCTTCACTTGTTGAGGTGAGCTGTGTTACGGCAATGAGAAGCGGACGTGTACCGTCGGGACGCGTCAAGCCTTCAAGTGCGTACTTCATCATTTCACTTCCGCCTGCGGCGTGAAGGTTGCATATATCAACGTCAAGCTTTGAAAGGGAAGCCATGGCTTTCTTTACGGTGTTGGGAATATCGTGGAGCTTGAGGTCGAGAAATACTTTGTAGCCTCTGTTTTTGATCTCGTATACTATCTGCGGACCTTCTGCGTAGAAAAGCTCCATTCCTATTTTGAAGTAAGGGGAATATCCCTTGAATTTTGAAATAAATTCGACTGTTTTTTCTTTGCCCGGAAAATCGCAGGCAATTATAACGTCACGTCCCATTATTTGCACACTCCTATCATATCACTTATTTTTTCGTAACCCAAAGAGGGAACGAGAATTTCAAGATCTTCTATTATTTTTTTACACGCGTAAGGATCGACGAGGTTTGCCGCACCGACCTGCACGGCTGTAGCGCCTGCCATCATCATTTCGCAAACGTCAGATGCTGAGCTTACACCGCCCATACCGATGACGGGGATCGACACCGCGTTTGCCACCTGGTACACCATTCTCAAAGCAAGAGGGAACAGCGCAGGGCCTGACATACCGCCCATTACGCGCCCGAGTATCGGCTTGCCCGTCTTTATGTTTATTCGCATACCCTGTACGGTGTTTATAAGGGAAAGACCGTCAGCACCCGCTTTTTCACAAGCCTTCGCAATAGCCGTTATATCGGTGACGTTTGGGGTAAGCTTTATGAATATCGGTTTTTTGGTAACTTCCTTTACTCTGCTCGTTACCTCTGCGGCAACGCACGGATCCGTACCGAACGCCATTCCGCCGCCGTGTATGTTGGGACAGCTTATGTTTACTTCGATAATACCGACCTGGTCTTCCTTGTCGATAAGAGACGCAACGTACACGTAATCTTCGATCTTGTCACCGCTTATGTTTGCAATGACCTGTTTGTTGAAATATTTCTTCATCTCGGGCAGTTCGTGCTCGATAACACGGTGTATGCCGGGGTTCTGAAGTCCTACGGAATTAAGCATACCGCAGGGACATTCCGCTATTCTCGGCTGTTCATTTCCGTCCTTCGGGTATCTTGTCGTGCCCTTGAACGAGAAAGAACCGAGGATATTTATATCGTAATATTCCGAAAATTCCTTTCCGTATCCGAAACATCCGCTTGCGGGGATAACGGGGTTGTCAAGCGTCATAGTGCACAGCTTTACACTTAAATCTGCCATACGATCTCCTCCTTCTTAAATACGGGACCTTCCTTGCAAACACGTTTCATTCCGTTTTTTGTGGGGATGGAACAGCCCATACAAGCACCGAATCCGCATCCCATTCTCGCTTCAAAGGAATATTCGCCGTCAACGTCTGTGTTTGTGTAAAGTGCTTTAAGCATCGGAAGAGGACCGCAGGAGTAGGTGTAATCGTACTTGTGGAGTGCAAGAGCATCCGTTACAAAGCCTTTTGTACCAAAACTTCCGTCGGCAGTCGTCACTGTGACTTTTACGCCGAGGGCTTCAAATTCGTCTTTGTAAAATACGTCCTCCGCTGTGTTGAAGCCGAGTATTACGGACGGTGTTTTTCCTTTCTCTATAAGCTTTTTGCAAAGATAGTAAAGAGGGGGAACACCAACTCCTCCGCCTACAAGAAGCGGAGAATTACAGGGGGCATCTGCGTTAAATCCGTTTCCGAGCCCTGTGAGTATGTCAAGCTGTACACCTTCTTTGTACTCGCTCATGGCATCCGTTCCTATACCGACTACCTTGTAAATGAGGGTGAGGGTGTCACCTTCTACGTCACAAATCGAAATGGGACGTCTTAAATAGAAGCCGGGAAGCTCAAGCTCGGCAAAGCCGCCGGGAGCGGTTATTTTTGAGGTGTCGCCGCAAAGCGTCATTTCGTAGACGTCTTTTGCAATTTTTTTGTTCGTTTTAACTGTGAATATCATTAATTAAACCTCGGATATTGCATAGTAATTATTTTATCCTATCCATTATATAACAAAAGCTTGTTTAAATCAAGTAGTATATAAAATTTTTTACACTATCTGTTTTCCGCGGAGTACGGTCAATATGTTCTTTCCGTATACGGTGTATCCTTCAAACGGTGTTGCTTTTCCCATAGAGATAAATTTTGAAGGGTCTACCGTGTATCCGCAAGCAAGGTCAATTACTGAAAAAGTGCTGTTGTCAAGCGGAATACCGAGTATTTTCTTCGGATTAACAGCCATAAGCTTTATAAGATGCTCAAGCGATATTACGTTCTTTTTTACAAGATACGTGTACAGTATCGGAAACGCCGTTTCAAGTCCCGTTATTCCCATTGCACTGCCTTTAAGACCTTTTGATTTTTCTTCATTTGTGTGAGGTGCGTGGTCCGTTGCGATAACGTCTATCGTTCCGTCGATTATTCCTTCAATAAGGGCATCGCGGTCGTCGCGTGAGCGGAGGGGGGGATTCATTTTGAATCTGCCGTGCTCCTGCATATCTTCGTCGCAAAGCACGAGATAGTGCGGTCCCGTTTCACACGTTACGGGCAGACCTTCTTTTTTTGCGTTTCTTATAAGCTCAACGCTTTCTTTTGCCGATATGTGGCAAACGTGGTAACGGCAGTTTGTTTTTCTCACAAGCTCCAGATCGCGTCTTATCATTTCGTATTCGCTTGCGGAGGAAATTCCTGCATGTCCGTTAGCTTTTGCGTACTGCCCGTCGTGGATGTATCCGCCGTTCAAAAGATGCTCAAATTCGCAGTGGGCGGCAAAAATTCCGCCGACGGAGGCACATTTTTGCATAGCGGCAAGGGCAACGCCGTCATTCTGGACACCGCTTCCGTCATCGGAAAAAAGCTTTGTGTATTTTGACATTTTTTCAAAATCAACAGTTTCTTTTCCCGCTCTGTCCTTCGTTATCGTGCTGTACGGTATCACGTCGATTACAGCATCGCTTTTTATAATGTCAAGCTGTACTTGTATATTTTTTTCGCTGTCGGGGGCAGGTGAAAGGTTCGGCATCGTGCATACGGCTGTATAACCTGCCGATGCGGCGGCAAGCGAGCCTGTTTTGATGGTTTCTTTGTGTTCGTAACCGGGTTGTCTGAAATGCACGTGCAGGTCGGCGAAGCCCGGTGTTATTATAATATTTTCGCAATCGGGGGCGGAAACGCACGGCGAATTTTCAAAGGAAATGTCGGAAACGTTGACGATCTTTGCGCCGCCTTTGTATATTGCTCCGTTTTTTAATTCTGCTTTCATGGAAGATCCTCTTAATAAAATATAGTATTTGTAAGTTAATTATAAGCTTTTTTGCCGATATAGGGTGAACATATTTGTGAACTTACTGTAAAATATTTTTGCGTTTATTTGAAAAATAAGTTTGAAAAAATGGTTATTTTCAGCGGTATTTTTGACAAAATAAAGCATCTGATTTTTCGATTTTTTTTATAA
Organism: Eubacteriales bacterium; assembly: GCA_045657205.1. GTDB lineage: Bacteria > Bacillota > Clostridia > Oscillospirales > CAG-272 > RGIG7213. The sequence goes on along the minus strand of JAZOSS010000051.1, from coordinate 35,153 downwards.
AACGTATTGACTTACCGTATATATTATGATATAATTAATTTATAAAAAAAGTAACATATGCTATTTAAAGCTTTATGTCATTTCAAATCCAATGAAAGATGAGGTAGAAAAATGAAAAACTTCAAAGGTATCTTTCGTAAGGTTACAGTGATGATCGTAATGCTTTCGCTTGTGTGCCAGCTTATTCCGCTGGGCGTAAGTGCAGGTACGGACGCTCTTGTTCCTGATGCGAAAACCGAAGAAAACGTTTCCGTTATTTCAAAAACGGCAGAACGTATCGCAGACGACGAATGGAAAGTGACACTTTCCGTCGAGGCTTTGCAAAATCTCTATACAAAGCCGCTTGAATTGGTCGTGCTTTACGATATTTCCGGCTCTATGGCTTGGTGCACTCAGGAAGAGCACAGCCACACGTTCGCATGCCGCAGAAACGGATGCGATAAAGAAGAGCACAGACATACGATACTCGCAGGCAAAATGTGCAGAGGAACAACTGTTGAAGATACAAGACAGTACATTCTCGGCACGGCACTTCGCAATTTTGTAACTGAGCTCAACGAAAATGTTGAGGGCGCAAGAGTTTCTGTATGTACTTTCGGTAACAGAGGATATACGGATGTTCCTCTTACGGAGCTTAACGATTCTACAGTTGATATGTTCTGTGAGAACATTCCCGTACAGTATCAGCGCAGAGCTGAGCTTACGAATCTCCGTCTCGGAATACTCAACGCGCAGAAACAGTTTACAAATAATCCCAACACAACCAAGCTTATGCTTATACTTTGTGACGGTGAATATACAGGCTCGCTTCCCGTTGTTGCCGCGAACAATCTCAAGGCAAACGGCGTTGTTATTGACTGCGTAGGCTTTCTTTATTCCTCTGACGTTCTTTCCGAAATAGCAACGGAAGGACACTATCATTACGCTGAAACAGGTATCCAGCTTGAAGATTTCATGAGTACGTACCTCGATTCAACCTCTGCAATGATAACGGACGTTATGGGCGATGCCGTTGAATTCGGTGAATTTACAAATATTTCAGAAGGCGGATGCATCGTAAGCGACGACCGTTCAACGTGGACGTGGATTCCCGAAGGCGGCGTTCTTAAAGAAGGCGAAACGGCTGAAATATCCTACACGGTAAAACTTAAGGATGAATATATCGTTCCCGGAGAATACGACGTTGTTCTTAACAATTCCGCCGTCCTTGACTGCGTTACGGCAGACGGCACGCATTACAGTGTTGATTTCCCCGTTCCCGTGGCACATTACGAAGTAGGCAGCCTTACGGTATCGACTCAGGGCTTGCCCGCTGATATCGCTCCGGTAGTATTCTACGATGAAACGATAACTGATTTTACAGATAAAGAATTCACATTTGACGTTGCGGCACCCGAATACGTCGGTGCTGACGGCACAAAATATTACTACCTCGAATCGGTTTATACGGATAAAGACGGAAATACATCCGCTTTTGACGGACTTACGACTAACAGTATAGATGCTGCCTCCGGTGCTCAGTCTATAGTTCACTACTACACAACAGAACCTGTAGCGTGCGAGTTCGTTGTTTCCTACATCTACGGCGGTGCTGTTCCTTTCGGCGCTGATCCGTTGCCTATGCCTAAGGCATACAAAGTAGGTGAAACGGTCGTTATTGCTGATGAACCTGCTGAAGTTCCCGGTTACGACTTCCTCGGCTGGGTAGCTATCGGTGTAAACGAAGCTGACGGTCAGTTTGAAATGCCCGCAAACCATGTTGTTATCAAAGGTGTCTGGGCAAAAGAAATGACACCTCCCTCTATAAGATATTCTGTTTCCTATATATACACAGGTGTAGTTCCTTTTGGCGCACCGCTTCCTCCCGCAGTTGAGTTTTACGATCAGTTCACACCCGGCATTGCGGTTAAAGAAGTTCCCGTAATGGATGATTACGTATTTGTAGGTTGGTTTACTCTCACGGCATTCGTTGTTGACGGCGAATTTACAATGCCGATGCATCACGTAGTATTCTACGGACATTGGGTTCCTAAGGCACGGTATAAAGTAGAATATGAATATATAGGCGACGTTCCCGCAGGTGCTGATGCACTTCCCGAGGACGCATGGTATAAAGCAAACGAAAATGTAACGGTAGCTCCTGCTCCGTCAGAGGTTGAAGGATACACCTTTACAGGTTGGTATTCCGCTGACGCTTCCATCGGCTCAGGCGTGTTTGCAATGCCTAAAAAGTGCGTAAAAATAGTCGGTAAATGGGTAAAAGATGATGCCCCTGCCGAAAAGTACGCAGTTAAGTATGAATACGCAGGTGACGTTCCCGTAAATGCAGATCCTCTTCCCGGTGCAGCAATGTATGAAGCGGGTACAAGAGTGACTGTAGCTCCCACACCCGCAGATGTTGACGGATACACGTTCCTCGGTTGGGCTACTACGGATGCAAATATCACAACAGGCAGTTTTGCAATGCCTTCATCAAACGTTACTATCAAGGGCGTTTGGGTGAAAGATGAAGTTCCTGCAACACAGTATAACGTAACGTATGTTTACACAGGTGAAGTTCCTGCGAATGCTGATGCACTTCCCGCAAGCGCATCCTATGCGGCAGGCGTTAACGTAACGGTAGCAGATGCTCCTTCCGCTGTTGAAGGATATACGTTCCTCGGTTGGTACAGTGACGATGTAAATATTGCAACGGGTGCATTTGCAATGCCCGAGGGCGATGTTGTTATCGAAGGACGTTGGATAAAGAACGCAGAAGTCCCCACGCTTTACACGGTAACATATGAATACGAAGGTGAGGTACCTGCAGGTGCTGACGCACTTCCCGCAGTTGAGGTCTATGCCGCAGGTATAAGAGTAGTTCTCAAAAATATCCCCGGTGCAGTTGATGGTTACACATTTACCGGCTGGTACACGGATGATGCAGTAATTGCTGACGGTTCGTTTGCAATGCCCGAGGGTGACGTTGTAATCAAGGGCAGATGGACGAAAGACGTTGAACCCGAACCTGTTAAGTACACGGTGATGTACGAATATGAAGGTGAAATTCCTTCAGATGCAGATGTACTTCCCGGTGATGCACAGTATGAAGCAGGTGCAAACGTTGCAGTAGCACCCGTTCCCGGTGCGGTTGACGGATATACATTCTCCGGTTGGTATACGAACGATGCGGTAATTGCAGACGGCTCGTTTGCAATGCCCGAGGGTGATGTTGTTATCAAGGGCAGATGGACGAAGGATGAGGTCGTTACACCCGATCCCGAACCCGTTAAATATACTGTAACATACAAGTATGAAGGTGAAATTCCCGAAGACGCTGATGAGCTTCCCGCAGATGCTCAGTACGAAGCAGGTGCAACGGTTGGCTTTGCAGCACTTCCCGCTGACGTTGAAGGTTATATTTTCACAGGCTGGAAGATAAACGGCGAGATAATATCTGCTGTATCGTTTGCAATGCCTGAGGCTGATGTTGAGATAATAGGCGTTTGGGAAAAGATCCCCGAAAATGTTGAAACATACTCCGTAACGTATCAGGACGGTGTTGAAGACGTTGAGATCGTAGTTCCCGCAGGTAAGGATGGTATCCCCGGCGGCGCAGACTACACGATATCTTCCGATATACCTGTTTATGATGGCTTTACGTTCAACGGTTGGATATCAAGTGCTGACGGTAAGCTTTACAATCCCGGTGATACAGTGACGGTTGATTCTGATATCGTATTCGTCGCTTCTTGGTCCGAAAACCCCAAAACAGCAGATACATTCATTTCGATAGTTATTGTAACACTCTGTGCATGCGCTGTTATGATGTTTGCAAGCAAGAGAAGAGTCACAAGATAACGACCCATAAATAAGTATAAATAATAATAGGAACTGATGATGTTCCCGATAAAAATCAAGGTGTTCGTTCGGATACCTTGATTTTTTTGATACAAATGATTTGCGCTGTTGTATTTGTGAAGTAAGGAAAAATATGGTATTTTGCAAACGCATTATATCGTAAATTGTGTATATGAATTGATGAAAAAGAAATTGGATTGTACACAATGCACAAAAAAACGTAATTATTATTGTTAATCATTACCCTTGCTTTTTTCTTGACATTTCAGTGTATTTTGTGATAAAATATTGTGGGTAAATCGGTATTACCGATTATGTGTATAATTCGAATGTTTTCGAAAGAAAGGTGAAAAAATGAAAACAATTTATTCAAGATTACTGAGTGTTGTATCGTTTATGCTCGTGTTTGCTTTCCTTTTTGCCACACTTCCGGCATTGAAAGTAGATGCTATTGCATACAGCGGTTCAAGCTCATATGCAAGCGGTAAATATTATTCCGCACTCAAGGCAGTAAATGCAACAGGAAACCACCGTGTGGATATTGCAAACATAGGACTTTCGCAGGTGGGTTATCAGGAAAGCTCAAGCTCAAGCCAGCTTTCAGGTCAATCTTACGGTAACGGCAACTATACTGAGTACGGCCGTTGGTACGGTATGCAGGATATGTGGTGCGCTATCTTCGTTTCGTGGTGTGCTGCTGTTGCAGGCGTTTCCGAAAGCGTTGTTCCGAAACACGCATATACACCTTCCGGTCTTGCTTTCTTCCAGGAAAGAGGTCAGGCGTATTCCCGCGCTACGGTAGCTGCAGGTGGATATACACCTATAAAGGGTGATATCGTTTACTTTAAGTCCCCCAGAAATAATAACCCTACAAACCACGTTGGTATTGTAACGGGTTATTCGGGTACGACTCTTTATACCGTTGAAGGTAACACAAGCTCCGCTACTGTTTCAACGGACGGCGGTGCTGTTGCATCGAAATCATACGATATTTCCAATACATACATCGTTTATATCTGTAAGCCTGCATATGCTACGGGTTCTAGTGTAACGACTTCAAGCTATGTAAATACACTCGAAGTATCGGCATCCGAATCTGTTACAAATACGAATAACTCTGTTTCCGCTTCTATTTCGTTGACAAAGGGCGAGAATTTCAATCTTAAAGGTTGGAGCGTTCACTCTGAAGGCGTTGAACGTTACGAATGGAATTTAAACTCGACCTCATGGGGTACACTCAGCGGTGAGTACCGTGCAGACGTTGCGAATGCAACTCCTTCTTACAAGAATTGCACAACGCTGAACTCGTTCAATCTTCCTATTTCAACAAGCGGTTTTGCGGTAGGTTCAAATACTATTGATATCAGAGGATATACAAAGAGCGGCAACTATTACACGATAGGCAGACTTAATATTTACGTTTATCCCGCTGCGGATTCGACGTATATCTACGTAGGTAAATCGTCATTCCCGCTTGACGAAGGAATTACCGTGTCAATGAAGGGTGCACACGAAAAAGCGTGGGTCGGTCTTTTTGCAAAAGGCGATGTTCCCGGCAACGTTTCATCTTATTACTACTACGAAATGGGAACAAAGGACGTTACGATCAATATTCCGAAGGAGAGCGGTGTTGTTCACAACACAAGCAGAGGAGAGCTTAAAGCGGGCGAGTACGTTTTATATTTGTTCGTTGACGGAGGATATACGGTAGACAGTTCTGTAAATGTTACACTTACAGCGGCTGAAGGCGCTCGTTCTTCAATTGACAGACCTAATCCCAAAACGTTTGAAATAAGCCAGGGTAACAGCTTCTATACAGCAGCGTGGGCACTCCATAATAAGGGAATTGCATCGTTCTATTATACGGTTGACAACGGTACAAAAATAGGTATCTCTAATGTCGGCGTGAGAACAGACTTGTTCACGACGTTCCCTGCATATTCAACCTCATGTGCCGATCTTAACTGCTTTACAACATATATTTCAACAACCGATTGGGAACTCGGTACACATTCAGTCAAGCTCTATGCACTTTCCAAGAGCGGATATGAGATAAGTATGGGTACACTTACGGTTACAGTAGTTGCACCTCCGGAAAGACTTACGGCATCTGCTTCTTCATCTGTAATAATAAGCAGGGAAGGCAGTGTGGCTGTTGCAAAGAATATTTCAGCAATGCTCACAGCTGATGATGTTGCGGCGATGTTTAACGAAGATTGTGTGATCCTTGATGCAAACGGAAATGCTGTTACGTCGGGATACATAGGCACAGGTTTCAAGGCGGTACACTATTCTGCAAGCGGTGCTGTTGACGATACGCTCGTTATCATAGTTACGGCAGACGTAAACGGCGACGGACTTGCAAATGGTAAAGATATTATCAAAATGAGAAAGGCTGTAGAAAACGGTGTTGACGTAGGATACGCAGAAGCGGCTGACATTAACAACGATGGCGTTCTCAATGCAGAGGACATAAGTGCCGCAATGGGACTTATTTGATTGAAAAAACAGACAATATAAACGGGATGCTGAATTTCAGCGTCCCGTTTTAACATATTCCGTCAAGAAATATAATAAATATTACTTGACAAATTTTATTCGGTAAGGTATCATTTATGTATGACTGTGAAGAATATTTTTAAAAGAAGGGGACAGTGTTATGGCATATATTGAATACAGGGATATCTGTAAAAATTACGGCTCATTTCCTGCTCTTACAGGTATTAATCTTGATATAGGTGCAGGTAGGATAGTAGGACTGCTCGGTCCTAACGGAAGCGGTAAAACTACGCTTATAAAATTAACATCGGGACTGCTTGTTCCCAATTCGGGAGAAATAAGAGTGTGCGGAAATCCCGTAGGCGTTGAAAGTAAAAAATGTATTTCGTATCTTCCCGAAAGAACGTATCTTGATGAAACAATGACCCCGGAAAAGGGAGTTGAATTTTTCTCGGACTTTTATTCGGATTTCGATGCAAATAAAGCAAGAGAGCTTATGAAGGAGCTCAATATCGATCCGAAAAGAAAAATAAAAACGATGTCGAAGGGCTCAAAGGAAAAGCTTCAGCTAATATTTGTTATGAGCAGAAAAGCAAAAATATATATTCTTGATGAGCCGATAGCGGGAGTTGATCCTGCCGCGCGTGAGCTTATTATAAATACGGTTTTGAAAAATTACGTAAGCGATTCTACCGTTATTATATCAACTCACCTTATTTCAGACGTTGAAAAGGTCCTTGACGATGTTATATTTTTATCTTACGGAAAGGTAATATTAACCTCGACTGCATATGAAATAAGAGAAAGACAGGGAAAAACGATAGATGAATTGTTCAGAGAGGTGTTCAGATGTCAGTAAAGCTTTTAAAATATGATATGAAATACACTTTTCGGATAATGTCGATCGTGCTTCTTTTGGCACTTGCGACGTCGGTTATATTTTCGGCATCTTTGTTTTTGAGTGAAAAAATACCGCCTCTTGTGCTTTTTTCGGTAATAATGATATTTCCGTATCTTATAAGTATCGTCGCACTTTCTGTGTCGCCGTTCGTCGTGACGTGCGTAAGATCGTATAAGAATTTGTATTCTGATGAAGGATATCTTACGTTTACTCTGCCTGTTACAAGCACACAGATCATATTCAGTAAAGTGCTTACTTATTTGTTTTGGATGCTTATTTCGTTTGTTGCATTAGCTGTATGTGTCGGAATACCGATGCTTGTTGTAACGTATAGCTTTGCAACGGAAGAAGTATTTGATTTTATACGTCTTCTGATGGATTATACGATATTCAATTTGAAAAGCTACGTAAGCTTTACCGAAGACGGACTGACTGCTTTTGTGGTGATCAATGTTTTGAATATTATTATATCGTGTATATCAACACCAATATTGATACTTTTCTCGTTTTCTGTAGGACAGCTTGTAAATAAATACAAAATAGTGATGGCGTTTTTTGTGTATTATATGTTCAATTTTGTTTCCAATGCACTGATATCTATCATTAATGCTGTCGTATCTCCTTCAAGCGATTTGCTTGTTGAAGAAAGCGTACAGCAGCTTGGACTTGCGACTTTAACACAAACGACACTTACAGCAACTGTCATAACTGCTGTGCTAACGGTGTCGATGTTCTTTGTAACAAGGCATATTATGTCAAAGAAGCTCAATTTGATATGAATATTATAGCAAAAGATGTAATTAATTTTGAAATAATATGATATAATGGGTATGATGAAAGGCGTATATCTTTCGAAATGACGGGTAATATTTATGTTCATACGCTTGATATTATTCTAAATGGGGGTTTGATTTAACATGAAAGTTGGAGAACGCATAACTTATTTCAGACAGCGTAAGAATATAACAGTTAATAAGTTGGCGAATCTTGCGGGCGTTTCACAGAGCTATCTCCGTGATATCGAACGCGGCAACAAACAGCCTACGGTCGAATATCTTTCTTATATTTGCAATGCTTTGGGTGTTACCATATCGCAGTTTTTCGATTACGATGAAACTACGGATGAACTTACCAGAGCATTGAGAAGACTTAATGAAGATCAGAAAGCTAAACTTGTTGCATTGCTTGCATCTTTTGATAATTTTTAATAACAGTTGATATTATGCAAAAAACTCGGGACTTCTTAAAATGAAGTCCCGAGTTTTTATATTGCTTTTCCGGAAAACTGCGTATTATAAAGCTTGGAGTATTCTCCGCCTGCATCAAGAAGAGAATCGTGATTGCCTGATTCCGCAATACATCCGTTTTTTAAAACAACGATGACATCGGCGTCACGTATAGTTGATAGTCTGTGTGCGATTATCAGTGACGTTCTGCCCTTCATAAGATTTACCATTGCTTTTTGTATTTCCAATTCAGTCCTTGTATCAACTGACGATGTTGCTTCGTCGAGTATAAGTATTCTCGGATCTGCCAAAACGGCACGGGAAATTGATAAAAGCTGTTTTTGACCTGCCGAAAGATTCGCACCTGATTCTGTAAGCATAGTGTCGTATCCGTCGGGAAGCCGCTCTATAAAAGTATCTGCCATGGCAACGGACGATGCTTTTTTGATATCTGCATCGGTTGCATCAAGATTACCGTATTTTATATTCGTTTTTATCGTGTCGCTGAATAATACAGTATCCTGCAAAACTATTGCAATAAAACTGCGAAGATCTTCTTTCGGAATGTCGGTTATGTTTATGCCGTCTATACTTATTTCTCCCGAATCCGCTTCATAAAAGCGTGTAAGCAGGTTTATGGCAGTTGTTTTTCCCGAACCTGTTGCACCGACAATGGCGATTTTTTGCCCCGGTTTTACGGAAAGATTGAAATTTTTAAGTACGGGTTCACCCGGTTTGTAGCCGAATGATACGTTTTTGAATTCGATATTTCCTTTGATAATGTCTTTTGATATTTTTGTTTTTCCTTCGTTTATTTCTTCTTCGGAGTCGAGTATTTCAAAAATTCTTTCAGCACCTGCAAGCGCTGTGAGTATCATTGCGTATTGCATCGCTATCATATTTATAGGATGGCTGAATTTTTTTGAATAAAGAAGCATTGCCTGTATTTTACCCGGAGTCATCGACGCCTTTCCGTTGAGTGCAAGAAATCCGCCTATGCAGGCAAGTAAAACGTATTGAAAGTTGCCCAAAAAGTTCATTATGGGACCCATTACCGACCCCCAGACCTTTGCGCGTACAGAACAAGTTTTTAGTTCGGACGAGGTTTTTGTAAACGCTTTTATGAATTCGTCTTCTTTGCCGTATGCCATAACGGTCTTGTATCCCGTTACACTTTCTTCGACACAGCTGTTAAGCCGGCCTAAAAGTTGTTGCTGACGTACAAAGTACTTTCTCATAAATTTTGCAAGGTTATTTGAGATAAATATCGTTGTGGGGATAGTAACTGCGGCTACAAGCGTCATTACGGGACTGTAATATATCATCATTACCAAAGCACCGACAAGCGTCAGTGCGGCCGATAAAAGCGCTGTTACAGACTGCGAAATGGCATTTGATACGTTTTCGACATCGTTTGTCATTCGGCTCATTATATCACCGTGACGGTGGGAGTCAGTATATTTTATGGGCAGGCGGGATATTTTTTCAAATAAATCCCGGCGCATCATATATACCGTTGACTGTGAGAGCTTTGCGGCAAGTATTCCTTGAAAATACGTGAGCACGGAGCTTGAAGCGAACATAACGGCTATTATAACCATGAAGAACTTCATTTTTTCGAAATTCACTTTGAAAACACCGTTTTCAATGTATATCGTGTCTATGGCTTTTTGCTGGAAGAACGGACCTAAAACGTCAACGGCTGTTATTATCAGCATGATTGAAAGCAGTGAAAACAGAATTATACTGTTTCTGCCTATATATTTTAAAATTCTTGCAAGGGTCTTTTTTGTGTTTTTGGGCTTTTTGGCGTTTATTCTGGCGTTCATCGGACCGCCGCCGGGACCCATTCTCGGAAGCTCTCCTTTGGGAGGAGTTTGACTTTTTTGATTATTCATTATCCATTTCCTCCTTACGCAGTTGCAAATGCGCCCGAACGTATCTGTGAATCGTATATATCTCTGTACGTCTGACTTGTTTTGAGAAGCTCTTCGTGCGGTGCACAGTGCTTTATCGTACCGTCACTTTCAATAACGGCTATTCTGTCACATTCCATAACGGACGCTATCCTTTGTGCTATCATTATAACTGTTGTACCGGAAAGGGATGCTTTAAGTGCCTTGCGGAGCTTACCTTCCGTTACAAGATCCAAGGCGGATGTCGCATCGTCAAAAATGAGTATTTCGGGCTTTCTTATTATGCCTCTTGCGATTGATATTCTCTGCTTCTGTCCGCCGGAAAGGGAAGTGCCTTTTTCCGTAACGAGAGTTTTTATTCCGTTTGCAAAGCTGTCGGTAAATTCTTTTGCCTGAGCTGTAGAGAGTGCCTCTTCAAGCTCTTGCGCCGTAGCCTCGGGATATCCCCAAAGGATGTTTCCTTCGATCGTGTCTGAAAAAAGCTCACTTTTCTGCATTACGTAGCTGATCTTGCTGCGTAAATGATCGAGATCGTAATCCTTTACAGGCACACCGTCTATAAGTATTTCGCCTGAGGTAACGTCGTAAAAACGGGGTATAAGTGACGCTAATGATGTTTTACCGCATCCCGTTGAACCGATAATAGCAAGCGTTTCTCCCTTTTTTACGGAAAGATCAATGTTGCTTAAAACCGGTCTGCCCACCGTTTTCGGATACTGAAATGATACGTTTTTAAAGCATATGGCAATATCGGAGCCTGTTCCCTCTGTTTTGTCTTTTGATGTTATCACGGGGTCTGATGAGAGTACCTCGTTTATTCTTTTTGCTGAAGCGTTCGCTCTTGAAACAGATTGGAACATATTCGTTACCATCATAACGGAGTTTATGACCATTGTAACGTAAGTGATCGCCGCCATGACAGAGCCGGTGTTTATCTCTGCGTTTCCCGAAGCTATATTATAGCCGCCTATGTAGATAACGGCAACAATGGCAAGATTCATCGTCAAAGTCAATACGGGAGAAATGACAGCCATAAGCTTCAGAACCTTGAAGTTAATTCCGAAAAGGTTTTTGTTGGCATCGGAAAAACGGTTGCATTCGTATTTTTCTCTTACGTACGCCTTTACAACTCTTGCACCGCTTACGTTTTCTTGCACGACGGAGTTCACCTTGTCGAGTCTTTGCTGAACTTTTCCGTAAAGAGGAATTGCACGGAGCAAAACCGCAACAAGAATGACGGCAAGTATCGGAATGGCGCAAAGCAATACGATGCTGAATTTTACGTCAAGAAGAAGCAGCATCACAGTACCGCCGATAAGAAACATGGGGGCGCGTACGAACATTCTGAGCAGCATTTCCATAAATTCGATGATCATTGATATATCGTTCGTCATTCTTGTGACAAGAGAACCCGTGGTAAATTTGTCTGTTTGTTCAATTGAAAGGGACATAATATGTCTGTAAGCATTGCATCTGAGATCGTGTCCTGCACTTTGTGCTGCCTTTGATGCGGTGTAGGCGCAGATGGTTCCGAAAAATCCGCCTATGAGAGTGACTGCAAGCATCATTATCCCGAAGGTTAAGATTATATCCATACCGTCATATGAGCCATTATGAAAAAAATTAATGAAAAAAGATGCAACAGCCGAACCGCCGTAGGGAGACGCTATATCTACTCCTTCAATACCGTAATTGACGATATATGACATAAGATACGGCAAAATAAGGTCACAGACGACCTCGCCTATCATAAAAAGCGGTGACAGTATTGCTAAAACCGCATAAGGTTTTAAATATTTAAAAATATTTTTCATAAAAATACCACAGCTTTCACCGTTTGAAAGCTTCCTTTCATATGAAATTTGGAAAAAATACTTTCACAAATTCCTCCGCATACTAATAATTATACGAAAATTAACATCTTAAAGATGTGAGATTTTTTAAATAATGTAAAAACATTATTCGAAAAAGGGACTTTTGATAAAAAAACGAAAAAAATAAATTTTTTTTGAAAAAGTACTTGACAAAATGATTTTTTTGTGTTATATTAATTGAGCACCGACGGTGATGTGCACTGTACGGCGGAATAGCTCAGTTGGCTAGAGCGCTCGGTTCATACCCGAAAGGTCGTGGGTTTAAATCCAACTTCCGCTACCATCTGTTGCGGCGGCAATAGCGGATAGCTTTTGCCGCTGTGACAAAGATGAATTGAATATGGCCCGTTGGTCAAGCGGTTAAGACACCGCCCTTTCACGGCAGTAACAGGGGTTCGATTCCCCTACGGGTCACCATCAACAAAAGGAGTTCCAAACGGGACTCCTTTTGTTGATTTTGATTCATATGCTGTCGAACACCTCAGCAAATTCTTTGAATTTGCGGCGTGTTGCAACTATATAAAATTTACTCGCTTATTTTCTAACAACACGCAAGGTTCAGATACCCAAGAGGGTGCCGGAAAAAGCGACAAGAATTTCTTGCCGCTTTTCGGGTTAAATTCGTTCTTCGAACGAATGAAATATTGCTTTGCAATATGAAATGCGCTTTGCGCATGAAATGTGGCTTCGTCACGTTAAGGAACGAATTTTATTTCATCTGAAGCCTACGGCGAAAGATTTCATCCGAGTTTACTCGGATTTCATCCTGCAACGCAGGATTTCATTAATACTAAAATACAAAAGTTCCAGATCTCCAAGAGGGTGCCGGAAAAAGCGACAAGAAATTCTTGTCGCTTTTCGGGTTAAATTCGTTCTTCGAACGAATGAAATATTGCTTTGCAATATGAAATGCGCTTTGTGCATGAAATGTGGCTTCGCCACGTTAAGGAACGAATTTTATTTCATAAGTTCATCTGTAAGACGCAGGATTTCGGGTGCAAGTTTTTTGCGTTTTGTTTTGATGATAATATTGTAGATCGGATAAGCAATGCTTGTAAGAATACCTCCGAAGATGCCAACAGCGATACCGACGGCAAACGCCGCATTTCTTTGTATACCGAACTGTACGGAAAGGTCAGTCATTATCAAACTCATTCCGAAGCCAAGTATCAATACACCGATTATGCCAAATACAAGTGATGTTATCTCTGCGGAACGTGTAACGCTTGCGTCAAGTCTTCTCAGACGAGTCAGTTTGTCCTCCGTTTCCGAAGGAGGTGCATATTTTTCACGGATACGTTTTATTTCTGCTTGCTCCTTTGCGGAGTATGCAAAGGTGAATCCGTTGTTTTCTTTATCGTTATCTTTCATTTTCAACCTCTTTAAGCTTTTTTGTACTTGTTACTATCATATAAATTGCCATAACTACGACGACACATAAAACAGCAATTCCGACACAGCACAGTATTATTTTTTGTGCGGTATTATCCATTGTTCCGTCGTTGAATGTGTTTAGCATCGTTGATGTAAGAGTCAGCATAGATACACACGCGGCAGCAAAGCTGATAGCTTTTGAAGCGGAAAAAATTGGACTGTTATATTTTCTGTATTTGATCACGTTGATAATTGCTATCGTAAATGCTGTGAACGTGTATGCCGCCATTGCTATTGCCGTTATCATATGATGCTCAAACGTTCTGTTCCAATACAGCATAAAAAATACGATAAGCGCAAGGGCAAGGTTCATAAACAGAAATACAATACCGCAGAGGCGGTATTTTTTTAGTTCAGTACATATTTTTTCGCCGGGGGTATATTTTCTTGTGTGAATTACCAAAAAGAAGCGCATCATACCAAGGCATATGTAATATGCACCGAGCGAATAAAACCAAAACGTACGATGATAAAAGCCGAGCCATAATTGGAATATTCCGTATGCGATGTTATATATAAGCGAACCGTAGAGTGATGCGTTTACCCGAAGACGGGTATCGTCCCGCCACTTTTCTATATATTTGTTTTCGGTTTTGAATGCTCTGAAAAATTTTATCAGATACGGTATCTTAAAACACCAGACCGTTAAGGTGTAAAAAGCAAGAACGTAGGAAGCGTATGCTATAGCGGAATCGGTTCCGATAAATACCATAGAGCCTATAAGAAGCACTGCTGATATCGGAATAAGTAAGATCATAATTACGGTGTGTGGAAACAGTAATGCTTTACCGATTTTTTTCAGATTCACGTGTGTGCCTCCTGATCTTTACTGTGAATACAGTTCCCATGCCGGGTGTACTTTCTACGTTTATTTCACCCTGCATAATATCAATAACACGTTTTACAAGCGGCAATCCAAGCCCGTTGCCTTGCGTTGCACGTGAGGTGTCACCTTGATAAAATTTTTCAAAAATATGAGAACCTACCTCACGGCTCATACCGCATCCCGTGTCGGCAATTCTGACGACGGCATAATTTTCATCTGTATAAAGAGAAAGAGTGACTTTTCCTCCGTCGTTTGTAAATTTAAAGGCATTTGAAAAAAGATTGTTCCAGACGAGCGAGAGAAGCTCACCGTCGGCATAAACGGTCACGTTTTCCGCTATGTCCGTTTCGATTTCGATGTTTTTTCTTTCCCACGTGCTTTCGTATTGAAGCAGACTTTCACAAAGCTGTTCACCAAGATCAAAGCTTGTAAGATTTGGATATATTTGCTGGTTTTCAAGACGGTTCAGCTTCAGTATATTCGACATCATATCGGCAAGGCGGCGCGACGAGTCGGTAATAGCTTTTGCGTATTCGATGCGCTTTTCTTCCGATAAATTCGGACTTTGCAAAATCGTTCCGTAGTTCTGCATTACGGAAAGAGGTGTTTTCATCTCGTGGGAGACGTTTGCAATAAAGTCCGTACGGAGCGTTTCCACACCCGAAAGCTCCTTCGCCATTGTGTTTATGCAGTCGATTATTTCGTTGAAGCTGTCGTCGGTGCCGAGCTTTGATGCGGACTTAATACGAACGCTGAAATCACCGGCTATCATTTTTGAAGCCGCCTCGGTAATTTCTTTTACGGGACGATCTACCGTGGATTTGCGGCGTAAATAGTCAATAGTTGCCATAACAATGCTTATCAGTATCACGTTTATCATCGTGATCTTTGCGGCAAGAGCAATCTCGCTTTGCGTAAAATCTCTGCCGATGGAATCCTGTAACGTCGATACGAAAAGCATAATACAGCAGGTCGTAACGAATGCGGCAAGTAAAAAGAAAACGAAAAAATTACTTAACGTGCTGACAGCTCTTTTTAATTTTTTTTCTTTTTTCATTTGATAACCGCCTTGTATCCGAGACCGTGAACGGTCTGTATCTCAAAAGATTCACATTTTGCAAGCTTCGAACGAAGCTTTGTCATGTATACGTCAACGGTTCTCGTGCCTGATTGCGTATCAACGTCCCAGAACTCGTCCATAAGCTGTGTACGGGTAAAGGTCTTTTTAGGATATGATAATAGCTTGTAAAGAAGGTCGAATTCTCTTGCGGTAAGGGGTATTTCCTCTCCGCTTAATACGGCACTTCTTTCGTCGGCGTCCATTATGAACTCACCAAGCTCAATACGGCGGCTTGATGCGATCTTTGAACGCCGTAAAAGCGCACCGATACGCAAGAAAAGCTCGTCAAGGTCGATCGGCTTCGTCATATAATCGTCTATGCCGATGCGGAAGCCTCTCTGCTTTGATGCAAAATCGTCGCGTGCGGTCATAAATAATATCGGAATATCGCTGTTGAGTGAACGCACGGTCTTTGCAAATTCAAAACCGTCGATGTTCGGCATCATAATGTCTGATACGATACAGTCAAACCTCGTTTTGTACATCTCGTCATATGCGCTTTCCGCATCAAGACAGCCGACGGCTTCGTATCCGCTGTTGTTCAGAAAAGAACATACGGAACGGTTGAGATCCCTGTCATCCTCCACTATAAGAATTTTAAACATATATCCTCCAAGGTTGGTTTAACTTATGCGGTTATTATAACACGGAAATGTTAAAGTTTTGTTTGCGTTTTCTCATTTTATAAAAAATATTGAAAAAGCCCTTCAAACGTCTGTTTGAAAGACTTTTTTGAGATTAGTTTTTCTTTGCGGCGTCGTAACGTGCGTTTGCCGCTTCTGTTCTTGCTTTGGCTTCGGCGATCTTTTCTTCACGCTCTTTTTGCATTTTTGCATTTCTTTCCGAAGGACTCATATGTGCATCGTCCCACGATTTTTTTGCGTCTGCTTTTGCTTTTGCGTAAGTGTTTCTGCCTCTGTTTTCTTCAAAATTTGCTCTGGCTTCTGCCTTTGCGGCTTTAAATTCCGCTGTGTCAACCTCGTGCTGTGCTTTGGCGCTTTCTTTCATATCTTCAAATGCGTTTTTGAAAAATGATTTTATTTCCATCTTTATTTCCTCCGTTATATTTTATTTGTTTATGATGCTGTCGCTGAGACCAAGAATTTCCGCGCTGTATTTTTTCTTTCTGCTTGTCAAAATTCTTTTGTATACGGGATAATTTGCCAAGGTCATTATAAGACCGATAACTCCTGTTATAATTCCGGGGATCATTGCGGACTCTATGCCGATCGCCGTACCGATGTCGGTCATAACAAGACTCATACCTGCTCCCATAATAATTGCACCAAGGCTTCCGAAAACGTAAGCAAATACGTTTGCAGGACGCTTTACCTTTGCGTCAAGCTTGCGGAGTGCGTCAAGCTCTGTGGACTCTTTTTCCATATACTGCGTGCGTATCTTCTGTGCTGCAAACTGCTTATCGTTCTTGTTCATAATAAATTACCTCTCTTATCTTTCGATTTTCTTTCTCTGTTTTGCAATAGCATTTTACACGGATGTTTTTTGGGTTTTGTTTTAGATATGTTTATGAAATGTTATAAAAATCGAGCAATTTGCCTTGGGATTAAAGAACGATAAAAAAACCGATATGGATCTGTTTTCCGTATCGGTTTTTTCAATTAAATTCGTTCTTCGAACGAATGAAATGTTGCTTCGCAACCTGAAATACGCATCGCGCATGAAATGCGGCTTTGCCGCATTAAGGAACGGATTTTATCGTGATCAGCCTCGGAGCTCAGGTATCTCTGCTTTTGAAAAAGAGTGAAAAAAGATAAGAAAAGAGTATTGCCGCGCATATTCCCGCACTTGCGCCGGTAAGTCCGCCCGTCAGCGCACCGAAAAGCCCCTTTTCATCAACTGCTTGACGTACACCTTCTGCAAGGCAGTAGCCGAATCCCGTAAGAGGTATCTTTGCACCCATTGAACCGAACTCTATCAGTTTTTCATATATGCCTACTGCGTGCAAGAAAACTCCGCCTATAACGTAGCAAACGAGTATTCTTGCAGGTGTTATTTTAGTTTTGTCGATAAGGAGCTGTGCGATGATACAAAACACACCGCCCGTTATAAAAACACGTAAATAATGAAGTAATATATCCATTCAGACACCACCGCTTTCCGAGGAAAAATGCACAAGATGTGCTATTGACGGAATACTTTCGCCTTGAAATACCGTAAGCGGACTCATAAGCGCACCTGTACCTATGAAAAGCACGTTGTTAAGCTCTCCTTTTTTAAATCTGTTTGCAATGTGTGAGCACAGCACAGCCCCTCCGCATCCGCAACCGCTTCCGCCTGCGTGCACGTCCTGTTTGTTTTTGTCGTATATGATAAGTCCGCAGTCGTTATAAACGGAGGAAATATCGTATTTTGCTTCCTTCATAAAATCCTTGAGTATTTCAGAGCCTTCGTATCCGAGATCCCCCGTAAGGATAAGGTCGTAATCCTTTGCAGACGTTTTCGTACCTTCAAAGAACCTCAAAAGCGTGTCGTACGCCGCAGGCGCCATAGCCGCCCCCATATTGTTTATATCCTTTATTCCCGCATCAATGCACCTGCCGGGCATAACCTCGGATACGTACATATAAGACGTCGTTTTTGCAAGGATCATACAAGAGGCGGCAGAAACTGTTCTTTGCGACGTAGGCGTTCTTTGTCCTCCGTATTCTACGGGAAAGCGAAACTGCCTTTCGGCTGTGCAGTTGTGAGAGGATGCACACACGGCGGTCTTTTCAAACGCCCCGCTTTGCATACAAACAGATGCGAGAATGATAGATTCCGCCATAGTCGAGCAAGCGCCGTACAGTCCGAAATACGGTGCTTTTGATTCTGAAAGTCCGTACGTCGATGCCGTACACTGATTCATAAGATCTCCTGCAAATACGGCATCAATATCAGAGGATTTTATTTTTGCATTCTGAACGGCACAGTTAAACGACGTGCGTATCATCTCCGACTCGCTTTTTTCCCACGTTTTCATCCCGAACGTGTTATCGTCGCTGTGAAAAGCAAATTCACTCCCTATAGGGCCTTCAAATTCTTCCTTGCCGACGGCGGTACCGACACCGAGAACGCAAGGCGGTACTTTCATTTTTATCACGTCCAATGTTTTTTTCTCCTTTAATGATCGTGCCGTTAATTTGCCCCGATATCGCTCTTATTATGCAAATATTTGTTTTTTGTGGCAATACCGCCGCGTATGTGGCGTTCTGCTTTGTTTACCGACAGCACACGGCAGACCTCGGCGTGCAGTGCGGGATTTATATATTTAAGCCTGTCTGTCACGTCTTTATGTACCGTTGATTTTGATACGCCGAATTTCACAGCACAAGCACGTACCGTTTGTCCTGTTTGTGCAATATAGTCACCTAAAATAACGCAACGCTCTTTTATATCGTATTGCATAGTTCGTTCCTTTCGTTTTTTTTCAGCATATGCGTTTTTCTTGCAATGTATTCCGTGTAAAATTTTATATTACACTTGAAGTTACACGGTTTTTGTGATAAAATTGAAAAAAAGAAAAGGGAAAAATATGTATCCGTATTTTGAAATATTCGGTATAAAATTCGCCGCGTACGGCGTATGCGCTTTTGTCGGATTTCTTTTGCAGTGGTTTGTATTTATGTACGCTGTCAAAAAACGAGGCGGATTTGTTATGTGCGCTCGTGAGGTGCAGATGATGGGCATATTCGGGTGCGCTGTCGGTATGAAACTGCTTTACGCCCTTACAAGGACAGACCTTTGGGGAAAAGCTCCGCTTGATATAATATTCGGCGGCAGTGTCTTTTACGGTGGACTTTTGGGCGCACTTGCCTGCGGTTTTGCAGTGCTTAAAATAAAGGGAATAAACAGCGGTATATATTCGGATGCAGGGGCGGTGAGTATACCTCTTTTTCACTCATTCGGCAGGATCGGCTGCTTTTTTGCAGGCTGCTGCTACGGAAAGGAAAGCGGTATCGGATTTGTTACAGAAAATGCGGTAATATCCGAATGTGACGGCGTTGTGCGCTTTCCCATACAGCTTTTATGTGCGCTTTTGCTTCTGCTTCTTTCGTTACTTCTTTTTATTTTACACAGAAAAGAAGTGCTGAAGGATAAGCTTATGAGCGTATATCTGTGCATCTATTCTTTGGGAAGATTTATTATTGAATTTTTCAGAGGGGATGACATAAGAGGTTTTGTACATACGCTTTCGACATCGCAGATAATAAGTATCCCCATATTTTTGATCACACTTTTTATACTGATAAAAACAATATTTTTTAAAAAAGGTAAACGATATGAATAAAAAAACAGAAAATGTTGTAAAAACAAGCTCCTGGGTCGCAACGGACGGACTCGGCAGAAAAATATCAACTAATGAAACTGCGGGAAATGAAAGAAAAAACAGATACGTCGGTGTCTTTTTTTCACCCTGGCACGGCTCGTTTGCGGAACATCAAAGAGCGTATAACAATCAGCAGATACTCGACAAATACCCCGATATAGACAAAAACGATCCGCACGACGAGCGCTGGGGGAAAAGGGGGTATCATTTCTGGAACGAGCCGATATACGGCTATTACAGCGAAAAAGACAGATGGGTTATCCGCCGTCAGGCGGAAATGCTTGCCGCCGCCGGTGTTGATGCTATAGTGTGCGACAACACGAACGGTAAATTTACGTGGATTGATACGATGCTTGAGGTTGTAAAGGTATTTAACGAAGCGAGAGCCGACGGAGTAAACGCACCTAAGATAATATTTCATTTGCCCTTCGGCGGTATGGAAAGTACGTCGTATCAGCTCAAGGTACTTTACGATAAGCTCTACAGCGTTGAAGAATACGCACAAAACTGGTTTATATGGGAAGGAAAACCGCTTATTATTGCTATTTCGGACGCACTTGAAAAATACGATCCTTTGAGGGATTATTTTACGTTCAGATACGGACAGCCCGATTATCTTTCAAAACAGACGTGTAACGAGCAGTGGGGCTGGCTTTCTATGTATCCGCAGACGGTCTACAGAAAGAAAATGGACTCGGATGATAAAATCGAGCAGATGACCGCGGGCGTTGCACAAAATCACGATTACGTAAACAAAAAGCTCACGGCAATGAACGGCGAAAACGTAACGGGAAGATCGTACACGAAGAAAAACGGCTACACGTCAGAAGAAAATGCCGTTTTATACGGTAAAAACTTTGCAGAGCAGTTTGACTACGTGCTTGAAAAAGATCCTTCCTTTGTGCTTGTCACCTGCTATAACGAATGGGTGGCATCGCCCTCCGACGTGCCGTGGTGCGGTGTTGAAAATGCGTTTGCGGATCAGTTTTGCGACGAATACAGCCGTGACGTAGAGCCGACGAAGGGAGCACTCAAAGATCATTATTACTATCAGATGGTCGATTATATAAGAAAATTCAAGGGTGCGGAAAAGCAAGAAGAAGCATCAGAGCCTAAAACCATTGATATAAACGGTGATATTTCCGTGTGGGATGATGTAAGTCCTGCATATTACAGCTATAAGGGTAACACGTTGGACAGATGCTATGAAGGCTATATCGATCCGATAACGGATAAGAGAATACTGTATAAAGACAATTCGGGACGTAACGACCTTTGTGATTTCAAGGTCGCATACGATGATGAAAACGTGTATTTTATGGTGCGCTGTGCCGATAATATAACACCGTATACAGATAAAAACTGGATGCAGCTTTATATTGATACGCATAAAGACGAAGGTGTGTGGGAATCGTTTAATTATGTTCTTAACAAAAGCATGCCTAAAAATGAAAACCGCGCAATACTTGAACGCTTCACGGGGAACGGTTTTGAAAGCGTTACCGTATCCGAGGTCGAATATGCAGTGAACGGCTGTGTTATGACGGTGAAAATACCGAAGACGGCATTGGGTATAACGGATAAAAAATTTACGTTCGACTTCAAATGGGCTGATAACGTTGATGCAAAAGCTGACGTTATGAATTTTTACATAAGCGGTGATACTGCCCCCACAGGCAGATTCAAGTACCGGTTTATTGTTAAATGATTTGCTGAAAGGGAATTATGATAACTGTACTGTCAACTGAGCAAATGAAAAAAAGCGACGCTTACACCGTCAAAAATATAACCTGCGAAAGAGAGCTTATTGAAAACGCGGCATCTGTTTTGTTTGATTCCGTAAAGGAAAGAAACGGACCCTTTTGCATCGTTTGCGGAGGAGGGAATAACGGAGCTGACGGACTTGCTCTTGCAAGGCTCGTTTTCAAAAGTAAAAAAGAAGTCTGCGTATGTCTTTTGAGTAAAAAGCTTTCTGTCGAAGGTGAGCGCTTTTACGATGAATGTAAGACCCTCGGTGTTGATATGTTTTTTGCAGACGATAACACGGAATTTTCAAAATACGATACCGTTATTGACTGCATCATCGGTACGGGATTTAAAGGTGCGCTTCGTGAAAGTACGGCAAAGATAATAGAAAAGATAAATAATTCGGATGCGTACGTCGTGTCGGCTGATATAAACAGCGGACTTGATACGGATAACGGAATGGGATCTACTTGCGTTATATCCGACCTTACCGTCGCACTCGGTGAATACAAATACGGCCATTTTCTTGCGCGTGCCAAAGACGTTATGAAAAATAAAAAAAGATACGATGTCGGTATAAAAGTCGTAGAATGTGACACGTATCTTATTGAAAAGGACGATATCGCACCGCTTTTTGCAAACCGCAAAAACGACACGCATAAAGGTGTGTACGGATACGTTACCGTTATCGGCGGAAGCGTTGAATACAGCGGAGCGGCAAAGCTTGCAAATATGGCAATGTGTGCTTTGCGTTCGGGTTGCGGTGTGTGCCGTCTTGCCGTACCGTCTGATATTTCAAATGCCGTTATGCCGTATCTGCTTGAAAGTACGCTTTGCCCTATGAAGTCTTGCGAAAACGGGATCGTTTTCGATAAAGAATCTGCCGACAAGGCACTTGATAAAGCATCCTGCGTGTCGATCGGTATGGGTATGAAAACGGGAAAAGAGCAGGAAAAGCTCCTTTCTTATGTTTTACAAAATTACAAGGGCAGGCTTATAATAGACGCCGACGGCATAAACACACTTGCACAGCTTGAAAGCGATGCTTTGAAAAAAACGGAATGTACCGTTATATTGACTCCGCACATAAAGGAATTTTCCCGTCTGTGCGGAAAAAGCTGTGATGAAATTTTGAATTCTCCCGTCTGTATTGCAAAAAAATATGCAAAAGAAAACGGCGTTATACTTTTGCTTAAAGGAACATCGACTATCGTAACCGACGGCGATACCGTGTATATTACCGATAAAGGAGCACCCGGGATGGCAACGGCGGGAAGTGGGGATGTGCTTTCGGGTATTCTTACGGGAATAATGGGATACGTGAGTGATGACAGTATTTTACTTGCAACCGTGGCAGGGGCATATATAAACGGAGTATGCGGTATGATGGCACAAGAGGAGTTCACCGCGTGCGCCATGACGTCATCCGATACGGCACGATTTATACCGAAGGTAATGAAAAAACTGTTAAATTAACATAAACATCTAAAAGTTTACTCTTTAAAAGGTTCTTTGTTAATATTTATATATTATACTGACACACAGTATATTATAATTTTAAATTGGAGCAATAAAATGAGTTCTTTTAAAAAGGTATATAAAGCTTTTTTGATAAGCACACTTGTTATTTCGGGCGTACTTTCAGTTGCGAGGATCTTTCTTATGAATTATTTTTACGATCCGAGCCTTGAAAATTACAGCACGAAAACGAGTCTGCCCACGGTCTATACCATACTGTTTGCGGTTTGCTGCCTTGCGGTCTTTTCCGTGTTTTTCTTGATAAAAACACCGAAAGACGAGGAGGCGGTACTGCCTAAAAGTACGGTGTCGTCGCTGTTTGCGTCGTCGCTTTGCGGATTTTTCTTCATATCTTCTGCGTTTTTGGTGTTGTATTTCACGTTTGATATATTTTCACCCGAATCGCTCAAGCTTATGCTTTCGTTGGAGGAGAAAATACCGCTTATAGCGCTTACTGCAACAGTAGTATTTTCAATACCCGCAGCGGTGTTTTTCTTGTGCTGTGAGTCAATGAAATACGCTGATACGATGCTTGTCAAAATACTTTCGTTTTTTCCGTCACTTTGGTGTGTTGCGTATCTTGTGTACCTTTATTTTGATAATTCGGTCGTTATTAACAATTCGGAAAAGCTGTCAGCAGAGCTTTCGGTGATATTTATGATGCTTTATCTTACGTCTGAAGCACGTTACAGAATAGATACTCCCCGACACAAACTGCACCTTGCTTTATCTCTTGTAAGCATAATTGCAGTTGCAACGTACTGTACACCTAACGTCGTACTTACCGTAATGCTCGTGCTTCCGTTTGATGAGTTCTCAATATACGCAGGACTTCAGATAACAGTTTTGCTTTATATGATAATACGCACGTTTCAGTTTTTACAGCCGAAAGAAAGTGCTTTGACAGAAGAATAAAATTTTCCCTATGTGATGCCGAAAATATTTCATCACATAGGGAGTTTTTTTGTTCACTTGATGCTTTAAATGTTGACATTTTTACCCTTTATATGTATAATAACAATATAATAATATAATCGGAGTAGTAGTGCTTTGAACGGAAATTATAACATAGACGGAATTTTAAGAAAGGTCCTGAAGCCGGGCAGATATACAGGCGGCGAATACGGACAGATAGTTAAGAAAAAAGAGGAAGTGAAGTGCCGTTTTGCCTTCGCTTTTCCCGATACTTACGAAATAGGAATGTCCAATCTCGGACTTCGTATTTTGTACGGTGCGCTCAACAGCTGTGACGATATATGGTGCGAACGTGTGTATGCACCGTGGCACGATATGCAAGAGCAGATGATAAAAAACGATATACCGCTTTATGCACACGAAAGCGGAGATCCTGTAAAAGAATTTGATATACTCGGTTTTACCTTGCAGTATGAGCTTTGTTATACAACGGTGCTCAATATGCTGAAGCTTGCAGGTATGCCCATATACGCAAAGGACAGAGGGGAAGAATATCCGATAGTGATAGGCGGCGGCCCCTGCTCTTACAATGCAGAGCCGATAGCTGACTTTTTTGACGTTTTTTCCATAGGAGAGGGCGAGGAAGCACTCGTTGAATTTTGCCGTCTTTATATGGATATGAAGGAAAACGGTACGTATACGAAGGAAAGCTTCTTACACGAAGCGGCAAAAATAGAAGGCTTTTACGTTCCTTCGCTTTATGAAGTTGAGTATAATGAAAACGGAACGATAAGATCGTATACACCCAAATACGGCGATATCCCGAAAAAGATCAAAAAACGCATAATCAAGGATTTTGATAAAACGTATTTTCCCGATAAATTCGTTATGCCGTATATAGAAACGGTGCACGACAGAATAGTGCTCGAAGTGTACAGAGGATGTCCCAGAGGATGCCGCTTCTGCCAGGCAGGTATGATATACCGTCCTGCAAGGGCAAAATCCCCCGACGTTATAAACGAGGAGGCAAAGACACTTTACGAAAATACGGGGTATGATGAAATATCTCTGTGTTCGCTTTCAATTTCGGACTACCCGCATATAAGAGAGCTTACGGACAAGCTGCTTGAATGGACCGACGATAATATGGTCGGACTTTCTCTCCCTTCAATGAGAGCAGACAGCTTTTCAAGAGAGCTTATGAAAAAAATATCCTCAGTCCGTACGGCAGGACTTACGTTTGCACCCGAAGCGGGAACGCAAAGGCTTCGCGACGCAATAAACAAAAATATATGCGAAGAAGACATTTTCGAAGCCTGCAGAGCGGCGTTTGAAGGCGGAAGAAATCAGGTAAAGCTATACTTTATGTGCGGACTTCCCACGGAGACCGACGAGGATATACTCGGTATCGAAAAGCTTGCAAGTGACGTCGTAAAGACGTTTTATCAAACCCCGGACAGACCGAAGGGCAGACCTACCGTTACAATAAGCGTTGCCTGCTTTATTCCCAAGCCGTTTACGCCGTTTCAGTGGGACAGACAATCGACTATGGAGGAGCTTTTGGAAAAGCAGAAGCTGCTTGCAGGTGCTATCACGGACAGATGTATAAAATATAATTATCACGATGCAAATATAAGCCGTATAGAAGCCGTGTTTGCAAGGGGTGACAGACGTATATCGAAGGCACTTGCGGAAGCCTCTGACAGAGGATTTAAATTCGATGCGTGGGACGAGTGCTTTGATTACGACGGCTGGCTCGACGTGTTTGAAAAATGCGGTATAGATCCCGCCTTTTATGCAAACCGTGAGTTTTCAGAAGACGAAATATTGCCGTGGGATATCATCGACTGCGGTGTGTCAAAAGAATTTTTCCTGCGTGAAAGACACAAGGCGTACGAACATAAAACAACACAGAACTGTATGCAGTCGTGTGCAGGATGCGGAGCAAATAAGCTGGGAGGTGAGTGTACATGGTGCCCGTCAGCCAATACAGAAACGTAAGAATAGAATTTTCAAAGACAGGCAGAGCGAAATTCATTTCGCATCTTGACCTAAACAGAACGCTGAAAACAGCATTTACCCGTGCAAAGGTGCCGATATGGTACACTAACGGATTTAATCCGCACCCGAAGCTCGTTTTTTCCTTACCGCTTGCACTCGGTGCTGAAAGTATGTGCGAATTTCTTGATATAAGAGTGTTGCCGCCGTTTGTCGGAAACGATATAAAAAAGGCACTTAACGCAAATCTGCCGAACGATATAAGAATAAAAAAGGTGTATACGCCTCAAACAGCGCTTGAAGATATGCACTGGGCTGTTTATGATTTTGCATTTTACTGCAAAGACGCATCAGAGGAGCTTGCACAGAAAATAAAAGAACTGCTTTCAGCTCCCCTCGTTATCGAAAAAAGAACGAAAAAGACGAAAAGCGGCCTTATGGAAGCGGATATTTCAGAGGGGATAAAAAATCCCGAAACGCTTTACGAAGACGGTAAAATAAAACTCACCGTCACACTCTGCACAAGAACGGACGGTTACGTAAACCCCGAGTATATCATAAAAGCTATGTCAAAATATCTCGGCGTTGATTTTGAAGGAAAGGACGAATACTATTCGGTAATGAAGCGCATCGCACTTAAAAGCGATCTTGCCACCGTATTTGAATAAACAGGAGAATATAAGATGAAAAGATCAAGATGGATATGGTACAGAGGCGATTTTGAAATTTATCACAGCCTCAAGCTTCATTCAAGACGTGACGAATTCGGTTTTGCCGTGCCCCCGATGTGGGAGCTTTATACACCGTACCCGACAGTTTCTTTTGATAAAACTTTTGAAGCGGAAAAAAGCGGTACGTTTAAGATATTATCTAACGCAAGAGGGTTCGTTGAGCTTGACGGCGTGCGCCATATAATCGGTACTGACGTAAGCTATGCTGAAGGAAAACACACGATACATGTCCTTGTTACAAAGCCCGAGGGACTTCCGTGTATCTTTTGCGAAAGCGACGATATAATATCCGACAGCAGCTGGATATGCGCGCACAATACCTCTGAACGCGTGTCGGCAGGCGATGATCCTGCGTATGAAGATCCGAAAGACAACCCCGAAATATTTAATTTTTCCTACGACAGAGTTGATCCCGTCTGTGTAAAAAGCATAAACGGCGGTGTTTTGTACGACTTCGGACGTGAGCTTTTTGCAAAGCTCGATATACAAAATACAAACGGTGAAAAGTTCACTGTTTATTTCGGTGAAAGCGATGCCGAAGCACTTTCGGCAAATTCCGACACGTATCTTTGGCAAACGGTAGAAGGCGAAAAAGACTATTCGCTGTCGGCACGTGCGTTTCGATACGTTTTTATCCCGACTGAAAAAAGCCTTGATTTTACGGTATATGCCGAATACGAGTATATTCCGTTTGAATACAAGGGCGATTTCAAATGCGAGGATGAGCTTATAAATAAGATCTGGGATATTTCGGCATATACCTTCCACTTGAACGCAAGGGAGTTTTTCCTTGACGGTATCAAGCGTGACCGCTGGGTGTGGTCGGGTGATGCTTACCAGAGCTATATGATAAACGAATATCTTTTCCTTGATTATCCCACGGTACGCCGTACTATCACGGCTTTAAGAGGAAAAGATCCCATAAATACGCATATAAATACGATAAATGATTATTCTCTGTATCTCATAATAGGAACTTACGACTACTATTTTTCATCCGGTGACGACGATTTTATAAAGTTTATTTATCCGAGGATAAAGTCGCTTTGTGAGTTTATAATATCACGTCTTGACGAAAACGGCTTCGTCGTACACCGTGCGGGCGACTGGATATTTATCGACTGGTCGAATATAGATAAGCACGGCGCACCGTGTGCAGAACAGATGCTTTTGTACCGTGCAATGCTTTCAATGAAGGAGCTTGCAAAGGTTGCAGGCGACGACGGTGAGCAGTACGGCAAACGTGCAGACGAGCTTTATAAAAATATAAATAAGTATTTCTGGAACGAGGAAAAGGGAGCGTTTATCGACAGCTATACCTCGGGCAGAAATCACGTAACGCGTCACGCAAATATTTTTGCTATCCTTTACGATCTTGCAACGCCCGAGCAGACGAAAAAAATAGTCGAAAACGTAATAAACAATCCCGAAATTACGCAGATAACGACACCTTACTTCAAATTTTTTGAAACGGATGCCGTGTGCAAAACGGGTGATCTTGAATACGCAACGAACCTTATACGCTCGTACTGGGGAGATATGGTAAAGCTCGGCGCAACGTCCATATGGGAGCAGTATATTCCCGAGGAAGAGGGTGAAAAGCATTACTCAATGTACGGTATGAAATACGGTAAATCACTTTGCCACGCATGGGGCGGAGGACCTGTTTATATATTCGGTAAGTATTTTCTCGGTGTTACGGCAACGTCAGTCGGTGCTGAAACGTTTGAAGTACGACCGAATCTCGGAAATTTAGAAAAAATAAAAGGCTCGGTTCCGTTAAACGGCGGTATTGTCAAAGTTGAGCTTGACGGCGAAAAATGCCGTGTATATACCGATAAAGACGGTGGAACACTTGTTCTTGACGGTAAAAAAACCGCCCTTAAAAAGGACGGTTGCGTAGAAGTAAAACGTGTTTAATTGTACTTTTTAAAAACTGTACTGAGGGATTTTGAAAGCGCAAAGCTTATGATGCCGCATACGAAGAACTCGATAATTCCGTTTGTTCCGACCATTATCCATATCAAGGAAAGAAGATTGTTGTATCCCATGATGCCAAGACCTTCAAGTCCTGTGTGGAATGCGGGATTGTTATAGAAAAACAGCATCATGCTTCCCATAAACAAAAGTGTGTTTATAAGAGGAGCTGAAAGGCCGGCTGTCAAAAACGCACCGATGTCGTTTTTGCTTGCCTTCTTGATAGCTTTGAAAATAAGACCGCACAAAAGGCCTATAAGCGTTCTCGGTATTATACACATTACAGCTGTAAACACAGGACTTATTCCGACGAGCATCGCACCGAAAACATCTCCGGTGAAGCACTGAATAAAGCTTGTTATACCGAAAAGCAGACCGAAGTATGCACCGTATGCAGGACCGAGGAGTATTGCACCGAGAGCAACGGGTACCGTCATAAAGCTGATGGAAACGAACCCGACTCTCAAATATCCCAAAGGAGTAAATGACATAACGACTATCAACGCTGTAAATACAGCAGCAAGAACTAATCTTTGAGTTTGTTGTTTATTGTTCATTTGACAAACCTCCGTTAAATTATTGTTATAATTATACACAAAAACGGCTAAAAGTCAAGACTTTTCGTATTTTTTCATTCAAAACGGTAAGGAAGTGTGTTTATGAATATTGAAAATTATACGTTGCTTTGTGATTTTTATGAGCTTACAATGGGCAACGGCTATTTCGAAAACGGTATGAAGGACAAGACCGTCTACTTCGACGTTTTCTTCAGACGTGTTCCCGACGGCGGCGGATTTGCCATTGCCGCAGGACTTGAACAAGTCGTAAATTATATAAAAGAGCTTCATTTTTCGGAAGATGATATAAGCTTTTTAAGAGGCAAGGGGATATTTTCGGAAGGATTTTTGCAGTACCTCAGTACGTTTAAATTCAACGGAGATATCTGGGCAGTACCCGAAGGCACGCCCGTGTTTCCTAAAGAGCCGATAATGACTGTCCGTGCAAATGCAATAGAAGCACAGCTTATAGAAACGTACGTGTTACTGTGCCTTAACCACCAGTCGCTTATTGCAACGAAGACAAACAGAATAGTAAGGGCGGCATCAGGTAAGGCTGTATCGGAATTCGGCTCACGCAGGGCGCAGGGCGCTCACGGGGCAATTCTCGGCGCAAGGGCGGCATATATTGCAGGATGCGACGGTACGGCGTGCGTCATAGCCGAAAAGGATCACGGCGTTCCGTCGGGAGGTACTATGGCACACTCCTGGGTACAGATGTTCGATACGGAATACGAAGCGTTTGAAACGTACTGCAAAACGTATCCCAAAAGCGCAACGCTTTTAGTCGATACGTATAACGTGTTGAAAAGCGGTGTGCCGAATGCAATAAAGGCGTTTGATAAGGTCTACGGCAAGGATAACAAAAATGTATCTTTGGGTATTCGTCTTGACAGCGGAGATATCGCATATTTATCCGTTAAGGCAAGAAAAATGCTTGACGAAGCAGGATACAGCCACTGTAAAATAGTTGCTTCAAATTCACTTGACGAATATATTATCAGAGATCTTCTGAATCAAGGGGCAAAGATCGACTCCTTCGGTGTCGGTGAAAGACTTATAACATCAAAGAGCGAACCCGTCTTCGGCGGTGTGTATAAGCTTACAGCCGTTGAAGATGAAAACGGCAATATACTTCCCAAAATAAAAATAAGCGAAAACCCCGAAAAAATAACGTATCCGCACTTTAAAAAGCTGTACAGACTTTATGAAAATGACAGCAAAAAGGCAATAGCGGACCTTCTTTGCGTACACGATGAAACACCGGATTTTTCAAAGCCGTACGAGCTTTTTGATCCCGATTACACCTGGAAAAGAAAGACCGTGTCGGACTATACCGCGCGTGAGTTACAGGTAAAGATATTTGAAAACGGTAAGTGCGTGTACGACCTTCCCGATATCGAGCAGATAAGAAATTACTGCAAAGAACAGATACAAACGCTTTGGGACGAGGTTACGAGATTTGAAAATCCGCACAACTATTATGTAGACCTTTCTCAAAAGCTTTGGGATGTAAAAAAATCCCTGCTTGACAAAAACGGCAAGTGAAAGGAGAAGTGCTTTGGCAGAAGGACACAGAGACAGATTAAGAAAGAGATTTCTTGCAGAAGACCTTGAAAGATTTGAACCGCATAACGCACTTGAAATATTGCTGTTTTATGCGTTGCCGAGAATTGATACGAATATGATAGCACACAGACTTATCGACAGATTCGGATCTTTTTCGGGTGTGCTTGACGCACCGTGTGAGGAAATAGCCTCCGTTGACGGTGTGGGTGAAAACGCGGCAGTATTTCTGAAGCTTATAAGCGCAACTGTAAAATATTACGAAAAAGAGCAAAATCAAAACAAAGGACTGGCGGCAGACAGCTCAGATGAAATAGGCAGACTGCTCGTTGAAAAATTAAGTGCCGAGCCTAACGAAAAAGTTGTTTTGATGATGCTTGACAACAGCGGAAACGTCACGGATATAAGAGTGGTGTACGAAGGCTCTGTAAATTCAGCAAACGTAAATCTAAGAAGAATAACGGAAGCTGTATTGATATCCAAAGCCTCCTCTGTAATACTTGCACATAATCACCCGAACGGCGTTGCGCTACCGTCGGTTGAAGATATCGAGGTAACGCAAACGCTTAAAAGAGCTTTGGCACTCATAGACGTTGATCTTGTCGAGCATTATATAATAGCACCCGACGGATATACAAAGATCATCAACAGCTGATTTATTTAAAGCTCGGATCGTTATTAAGGCAGTATCCGCATAAGCGGTCATCGCATGTGTGCGTTTTGCCTATAAGGATCTCTCTTTGAGATGCTTTCATATTCATAAACGAGTGCATACCTTCAATGTGGGTAAGGGCACTCGGCAAAAGATCGTGTTTTTCCATTCTGTCCTCCGATTAAAATAAAAATAGGATATCCCAAAATATTATTTGCAAAACCGTCTTTTGTATGTTATAATAAAATATAAATAATTTTCCGTAACGGGGAAATAATTGAAATTAATAAAATAAGAACGGAGAAAATTATGAGTACTTTTTTGACAACCGTTCCCGAATTTTCCTTTACCGACTGGCAGGTGTGCCTGCTCGGAGTAGGTACGGTGTTCGTGGGACTTATCGGTGTCATACTTGTTTGTTTCATCATCGGTGCTGTCGTAAGTAAAATAGGCGGCAAAAAAGAAGAGGTGCAAACACCTGCACCTGCACAAACGGTACAAAATGATGAAATACAGAACAGAGAAGAGTTTGTTGCGGCAATTTCGGCAGCACTTGCCGAATATATGGGAGAGGACGTAAATTCTTTCCGCATAGTTTCTATTAAAAAAATATAAGGAGAAGAACAAATGAGAACATTTAAAGTAAACGTAAACGGAAACACATACGAGGTACAGCTTGAAGAAGTAAGCGCGTCGGAGATCAAAAGCGCACCTGTACAGAATACAGTACCTGCGGCACCCGCTGAGGGAAGAGAGGTAAAAGCTCCCATCGCGGGAACTATACTTACGGTAAACGTATCGACGGGTGCAAGCGTAAAAGCAGGTGACGTCCTTATGGTGCTTGAAGCTATGAAAATGGAAAACGAAATATGCGCTCCCTG
Organism: Eubacteriales bacterium; assembly: GCA_045657205.1. Classification (GTDB taxonomy): domain Bacteria; phylum Bacillota; class Clostridia; order Oscillospirales; family CAG-272; genus RGIG7213. Next base: position 2,649 of record JAZOSS010000051.1, on the reverse strand, counting down.
CGACGGGAAAATAACGTCTGTTGCCGTAAGCGGCGGAGCATCGGTTCAGTCGGGTGCGTTGCTTTGCACGATAGGCTAAGAGGTGCTTATGGAGTCGATCGTTAATTTTGCCAAGACCACGGGTTTTGCAATGATAGCGGAAAAACCCCTGGTGCTTGTAATGTATCTTATCGCCGCATTTCTTATATATCTGGCGATAGCTAAAAAATTTGAACCGCTCTTGCTTTTGCCGATAGCCTTCGGTATGCTTCTGACAAACCTTCCGGGTGCTGAGCTTTATCACCCCGAAATATTCATAAACGAAACGGGACACATAAATTGGGCGATGTTTTCCGACGGTGCGGCAGGTCTTATAGATTATCTGTATCTCGGTGTCAAGCTCGGCGTTTTCCCGTGTCTTATATTCATCGGTGTCGGAGCTATGACGGATTTTGCACCGCTTATAGCAAATCCGAAGTCACTTATTCTGGGTGCGGCGGCACAGATAGGTATATTCGTAACGTATATACTTGCACGTGTTTCGGGTATATTCACACCCGAACAGGCAGGCTCTATCGGTATTATCGGAGGAGCTGACGGACCTACGGCAATTTACACGGCAACGAAAATGTCCCCCGAGCTTTTAGGCTCAATAGCTATTGCGGCATATTGTTATATGGCGCTCGTTCCGTTTATACAGCCCCCGATAATGAAGCTTCTGACTACGGAAAAAGAACGCAAAATAGAAATGAAACAGCTCCGTGAAGTGTCGAAAGTTGAAAAAATAGTTTTCCCGATCGCTATTACGGCGTTCGTTTCCTTGCTCGTTCCGTCAGCTGCCGCTCTTATCGGCTCGCTTATGCTCGGTAACCTTTTGCGTGAATGCGGTGTTACGGAAAGACTCAGCAAGACGGTGCAGAATGAGCTCATGAATATCGTAACCGTGTTCTTGGGAGTTTCCGTCGGTGCTACGGCTACGGCTGACCGCTTCTTGAATTTCCAAACGCTTGCAATACTCGTTATGGGCGTGTTTGCATTCGGTATCGGAACGGCAGGCGGTGTTCTTCTTGCTAAGTTTATGAACCTTTTCTCCAAAAACAAGATCAACCCCCTTATCGGTTCTGCCGGAGTTTCCGCTGTTCCTATGGCGGCTCGTGTTTCGCAGAAGGTCGGACAGGAGGCAAACCCCTCGAACTTCCTGCTTATGCACGCAATGGGACCTAATGTTGCAGGTGTTATCGGCTCTGCAATAGCGGCAGGCGTTCTTTTGCAGATCCCCAATATGTTCTAACTTAAATGGAGGCAAAATATATGGCTAAAAATCCGTTAAAAATAACAGATACGATACTGCGTGACGCTCACCAGTCACAGGCGGCAACGCGTATGAGGATAGAGGATATGCTTCCTATATGCGAAACGCTTGATAAAATAGGCTTCTATTCTCTTGAGTGCTGGGGCGGTGCTACGTTTGATTCGTGTATGCGCTTTCTCGGTGAAGATCCGTGGGAAAGACTCCGCACGCTCCGCCGTGCTTTGCCAAATACGAAATTGCAGATGCTTTTAAGAGGGCAGAACCTTTTGGGATATAAGCACTATGCAGACGATACTGTAGAAGCGTTTATAAAAAAATCTATCGAAAATGGTATTGATATAATAAGAATTTTCGATGCTTTGAACGACGTAAGAAATATCGAAGCGGCAATGAAATATACAAAGCATTACGGCGGTACGGTCGAAGCGGCAATAAGCTATACGACAAGCCCCGTGCATAATGCACAGTATTTTGTAGACCTTGCCTGCAAGCTTGAGGAAATGGGTGCGGATATAATCTGCATCAAGGATATGGCGAACCTCCTTTTGCCGTACGATGCGTATTCACTTGTAAAAGCACTCAAAGAAAAGGTATCCCTGCCCATTCACCTTCATACGCATAACACCTCGGGAACGGGCGATATGACGTATCTTATGGCGGCAATGGCAGGCGTTGATATAGTTGATACGGCACTTTCGCCTCTTGCAAACGGAACGTCACAGCCCGCAACGGAATCTCTCGTTGCGACAATGGCTGAAACGGAACGTGATACGGGACTCGACCTTGCGCTTTTGAGTGAAGCGGCGTCGCATTTCAGAACTGTTGCCGCAAAGCTTAAAGAGAGCGGAAGTCTTGATCCGAAGGTATTGAACGTCGATACAAATACACTTTTGTACCAGGTGCCGGGCGGTATGCTTTCAAACCTTATTTCACAGCTCAAGCAGGCAAACGCCGAGGATAAATACTACGATGTTTTGGCTGAAATTCCGAGGGTAAGAAAGGATTTCGGATATCCTCCGCTTGTTACACCTACAAGCCAGATAGTCGGCTCTCAGGCCGTTTTAAACGTCCTTTCGGGCGAAAGATACAAGGTCTTTACGAAAGAATCAAAGGGACTTTTAAAGGGTGAATACGGAAGACTTCCGGGAGAGGTAAACGAAGAGGTACGCAAAAAGGCAATAGGGGATGAAGAAATTATCACCTGCCGTCCTGCGGACCTTATAGCACCCGAGCTTGAAAAGTACAGAGAAGAAACGAAGGGGATTGCGAAGTGTGATGAAGACGTGCTTTCCTACGCGCTTTTCCCGAAGGTAGCACCCGAATTTTTCGCAAAACGAGATTCGACAGAAAAAGCTGAA
>JAZOSS010000050.1:0-15594 GCA_045657205.1 Eubacteriales bacterium | reverse complement strand
TTACCCTTGATGCCGTTTCCCGTTGCTATAACGATACTGTCTGCATACAGCATTTCTTTATTAGTTTCAAGCGTGAACGTGTCCGCATATCCGATAGAAAAAACTTTCTGACTTAGAATTTCGACACCAAGCTTTTGCGCCTGTTCTTTTCCCTTTTCATAAAGTTCTTTACCGCTTACAGAGGCAAATCCGTAGTAATTTTCTATCTTATCGGTTTTCAAAAGCGTTGAATTTCCGTCATCAATGACGGCGCATTTAAATCCTGCTCGTGCTGTGTAAACGGCGGCGCTGATTCCCGCAGGCCCGCCGCCTATTATCGCGCAATCATATTTTTTCATTTTCTTATTTTTCTTTGTACAAATTTTACTGTTTCAACTATCGGTATAACGATCACCGCAAGGCCCATAGAAACTGCATATTCAGCAAGACTGATATGCTCAAATCCAAATGCCGTGCTTACACCGGGGAGGTAAATTACAGCCGTTGTGAGTACCAATGAAAGTATTCCCGCACCGTACAGGAACATATTATGATGCTTTATCGAGAATATAGACGCACGTGCAGAGCGCATATTGAATGAGTGGAATATTTCAGCCATAGACATTGTCAAAAACGCCATTGTCATTCCGTCAGCACTCGTTTCAAACTTCCAGACGCCGGCTTCCATATAGTGTCCCACAAGATACGATACGACCGTGATAGCCGCTACCATTACGCCCTGATAAACAACATCAACACCAACACCGCCCGAGAATATTCCGTCTTTGGGATCTCTCGGTTTTCTCTTCATAACGTCGGCTTCGCCCTTTTCCATACCGAGTGCAAGTGCAGGGAAACAGTCCGTGATAAGATTTATCCAAAGAAGGTGGATAGGTTTAAGAAGCGTAAATCCGAGAAGCGTTGCCGTAAATATCGCAACTACCTCGCTGAGGTTTGAAGAAAGCAAGAACTGTATTGACTTTCTGATATTATCGTATATACGTCTTCCCTCTTCGACGGCGGTGACGATCGTTGCAAAGTTATCGTCCGCCAAGACCATATCCGCCACGTTTTTCGTAACGTCAGTCCCCGTAATACCCATACCGATACCGATATCCGCACTCTTTATTGAAGGTGCGTCGTTTACACCGTCGCCAGTCATTGCGGTTATACAGCCTCTTGCGCGCCATGCGTTTACTATCTTCACCTTATGTTCGGGCTGTACTCTTGCATAAACAGAAAATTTATCTACTATTTTTGCAAATTCTTCGTCCGTATAATCATCGAGCATTGCTCCCGTTATCGCTTCATCGGCAGAGGTTACTATTCCGAGCTCTTTAGCTATGGCAACCGCCGTGCTTATATGGTCACCCGTTATCATAACGGGGCGCACGCCTGCGGCTTTACATTGAACTATTGCCGACTTGACTTCGGGGCGGACGGGGTCTATCATTCCGTAATGGCCAATAAATATAAGCTCACTTTCGTTGTTCTCGCTTGAAAGCTCCGACGGAAGTGTATCGTATATTCTGTATGCTCCCGACAATACACGCAAAGCGGAGTCCGCCATATTTTTATTTTCCGAGTTGAGTCTTTCGGAAATACCGTCCGTCAGAGGTTCTGTATTCTCCCCGTTCAGATAATATTTACAGCGTTTGAGTATCTCGTCGGGTGCACCCTTTGTGAACTGAATATATTTATCTCCGTACTTATGAACGGTAGACATCATCTTTCTGTTTGAATCAAACGGAAGCTCGGAGACTCTCGGCATTTCGTCTTCGAGATCCTTTTTATCGAGTCCTAGCGAATATGCGTAATTTACAAGCGCACATTCAGTAGGTTCTCCCGTTGCGTTCTTCGTTTCATCAAGCACCGCATCGGAGCAAAGTGCCATACATTTTGCCAAAAGCGATGTGTTTTTCGTTTCTTCCTTAACAACGGTCATTTTGTTCTGCGTGAGCGTTCCCGTCTTATCCGAGCAGATTATCTGCGTACAGCCAAGTGTTTCGACCGCTGTAAGCTTTCTGATAACCGCGTTGCGCTTTGACATTTTCGTAACGCCCATCGACAAAACTATTGTAACGACCGTTGCAAGCCCTTCGGGTATAGCCGCAACAGCCAAAGATACGGCAACCATAAACGAATCAAGCAGTATATCGAGCTTGCCGTCCATAAGCTCCTGCCATGCGTTTTCCGTTGTGAAAAATCCGAAAAGGAAGATGAACACACTTATTCCTATAACGAGATAAGTGAGGATCTTTGAAAGCTCTGCAAGCTTCTGCTGCAAAGGTGTTTTTCCCTCTTTTGCATTTGCAAGTGCGTCTGCTATCTTACCCATTTCGGTATTCATACCCGTGTCGGTAACTACGGCTATACCTCTGCCGTATACGACGGTAGAGCCCATATATACCATATTTTTTCTGTCACCGAGGGAAACGTCCTTGCCGCTCGGCAAAGCTTCCGCTATCTTATTTACGGGAACACTTTCGCCCGTGAGTGCCGCTTCCTCTGCTTTAAGGCTTGCAGACTCGATAAGACGTGCATCAGCGGGGACAGAGTCGCCTGCTTCAAGAACTATGATGTCACCCGGAACAAGCTCATCTGTTTTAACGTGGGTAAGTATTCCGTTTCGCATTACTTTTGCCGTTGCCGCTGTCATTTCCTGCAAAGCTTCTATTGCCGCCTCGGCTTTGCTTTCCTGGAAAACACCCAGAACAGCATTTATGATAACGACAGCACCGATAATTATTACGTCAGTAAAGCCTTCTCCGCCCTCACCCTCGATTATTGCAAGAGCTGCGGAAACTGCTGCGGCGACGATAAGGATAATTATCATCGGATCGGCAAGCTGTTTTAAAAATCTGTGCAGGAGGGATTCCTTCTTTCCTTCCTTCAGCTTATTTCTTCCGTACTTTTCAAGCCTTTTTTCCGCTTCTGCAGAAGAAAGACCGCCTTTTGAAGATTCAAGATCCTTTAAAACTTCATCAGAACTCTTAAAATAATTCTCCATTTTGTACCCTTTCTTACCATACTGAAAATATAATGCCCTGAATATTTAAAAAAGACTCATACATTTTTCAATGTACGAGTCTCATTATTTAATGATAAACCAAGCTTTCGCCGTGGATGTTGACTTATCAAACGCTTACGCGCAAACTACTCCCTCAAAAGTATTCAATTAAAAAATGGAGCTGGTGGGGGGATTTGAACCCCCGGCCTATTGATTACGAATCAATTGCGCTACCACTGCGCCACACCAGCAAAATAACTGTTGACAAATTCAAATTTAATGGTATAATTAGTTCAACGGGATTGATTATATCACCTTTTTGTGATTTTGTCAATACGATTTTTAAAAAAAACAATAATTTTTTTGGAGATAATATGCCTAAGCTCACTGATATATCCTACGTAAAAAAACTGATGGAAGAAAACGGCCTTACTTTTTTGAAAAAATACGGTCAGAATTTTTTAATAAACGAAAGCGTACCGCAAAGAACTGCCGAGATGTGCTGTGAGGACAGATCCTGCGGTGTTATTGAGATAGGTCCCGGTATCGGAACGCTTACAGAACAGCTCGCCATGAGGTTTTCGAAAGTCGTTGCCATTGAGATCGACTCTCGTCTTATACCCGTGCTTGATACGACGCTTGCCGAATACGATAACGTGACGGTCATCAATTCCGATATTATGGATATTGACATAAACTCGTTTATCGAAACGCATTTTGAGGATATGGACGTGTGCGTATGCGCCAATCTTCCTTATTACATAACGACGCCGATAATAATGAAATTGCTTGAATCAGCCTCACGTCTTAAAAGCATCACCCTGCTTATACAAAAAGAGGTTGCAGACAGACTTTGTGCCCCTGCCGGCTCATCGGAATACGGTTCGATAACGGCATCCGTTTCATATTACGCCGAAGTTAAAAAGCTTTTCGGCGTTTCCGCAGGATCGTTTTTGCCTGCACCAAAAGTCGATTCCACTGTAATAAAGCTGTCTTTATATGACGAAAAACCCGTAAAGCCTATAAATGAAAAGCTTATGTTTAACGTAATTAAAGCTGCCTTTTTGCAAAGAAGAAAGACTTTATCAAACGCAGTATCTCATTCGGATATAGGCGTAAGCAAGGACGTTATCGGTGATATACTTGAAAAAATGGGGCTTTCACGTGATATACGCGGAGAAAAGCTTTCAATAAAGGATTTTGCTCTTTTCTCCGATCTCTTATATAAATATATGACAAGTGCCTCCGATAGTTGAATCGGCGGCACTTTTTATCGGATACCGCAAAGTCTGCCGCATTTTATCGTTTCTTGCAGAAAAATTTACATCATACACAATGAATTTATCATATAATAATAGTAAAATATAATGTCTTAAAATATTCTTAATCATTTCACCTGTTGATTTTTAATATTATGTATGATAGATTTAACCTGAGAGCAAAAGTTTTTTGTTATTCATACGATGTTTTTTGTCTTTTACAAAAGCAAAAGGAGCTTATTTAATGCTAAAATTCTCAAACAAGATCGAAAATAAAAAGATCCCCGCTTTCATATACATATTCATATCAATAGTATATATGGAATCTGTAGTTAAAATTTTCACCTGTAATTCTTTTTTTGATATAGGGCTTTTGTTTATGCCCGTGTTTTCGGCGTCTGCCTCTTTTCTTGTTTACGGCATTTCTCTGCTGTTTAAAGAGAAAAAACGCAGATGGTTCGTATCGGGCGCCATCACGTTCTTTTTCGTTCTTTTCGCAACGCAAACGATCTATCACAGATTTTTTAATAAATTTCTTATTGTTTACTCTATAGCTTCGGGCGGTATAGGTCAGGTGTTATCGGGTGATATTTCAAGAAGTGTACTTGATGCAGTACTCAAATCCGTACCGATAGTGCTTGCGCTTTGTATTCCCACGGTCATCACTTTCATATACTACGGCAAAATAACGGTCGAACACAAGCTCAAAAATTTCAAATGGTACGTATGTCTTGCAGTATCTCTGGTGGTTCATATCACGGCAATAGGCACAATATCGGTAATACCGTCTACAGCACGCGTTCAGTCGGGACTTTTCGATCCGAACGATTCCGTTGAAAGCTTCGGCGTGCTTTACACGGAACTGCTTGATATAAAGTACAATCTTCTTGAAATTCCGCAGGAGCTTATATTAGAAAATGAAGCAATAAGCGTTACGTCCGATAAGGCGTATAACGTGACGAATATCGACTTCAAAGCACTTGCAGAAAAAGAAGATGATGAAGTTCTGAAGACGATGAACGAATATTTTGCAAAAAAATCGCCCACGGCACAAAATAAATACACGGGTATGTACGAAGGATATAACCTCATAACAGTTGTTGCAGAAGGATTTTCTCCGTACGTCATAGACAAAGAGCTTACACCGACGCTTTACAAAATGCAATCGGAGGGATTTAACTTTACGAACTTCTATACACCGATATGGGGCGTTTCGACCTCGGATGGTGAATATATCGTTTCAACGGGGTTAATTCCGAAATCGGGTGTATGGAGCTTTTATGAGTCCTCCGAAAACTATATGCCGTACTGTCTTGGCAATATGTTCAGATCAATAGGATGCGAAAAGGTAAATGCTTACCACAACAACAGCTACAAATATTACAGACGCGATCTTTCGCATCCGAATATTGGATACAACTTTAAAGCTCTCGGAAACGGTCTTGAAGAATACGTTGAAAACATATGGCCGCAGTCGGATCTTGAAATGGTCGAAGGCTCCGTCGGTGACTACATAAATTCCGAAAAGCAGTTCCATACATACTATATGACGGTAAGCGGCCACCTCGATTATTCAAAAGAAAAAAACGCAATGTCTGAAAAAAATTGGAAGTACGTTGAAGATCTTGACTGTTCGGACACACTTAAAGCATATTACGCTTGCAATATTGAGCTTGACCGTGCAATGGAAAAGCTTCTTTACGAGCTTAACGAAGCGGGTATTGCCGACAAAACGGTTATTATGATAACGCCAGACCATTACCCATACGGACTTGAAGCTGACGGAATCGACGAATACGTTATATGGGAAGAAATTTTGAACCGCAAAGTGGACACGGAATTTGAGCTTTATAAAAGCTGTCTTTTGTTGTACTGTCAATCGACAAAAGATGCTCCCGTTATTGACAAGCCGTGCTATTCAGCGGACGTTTTACCTACGCTTCTGAACCTTTTCGGCTTTGAATACGACTCCCGTCTTCTCGCAGGATGTGATATTTTATCAAGCGCCGAGGGCCTTGCGGTAATGTCAAATCATTCCTTTATAAGCGAATACGGAATTTACAACGCCGAAACGAAAGAATTTACCGTAACAGACAAAACAGCGTTTTCCTCTGACGAAGATATAGAAAAATACGTAACGGAAACAAACGCAAAGATAAACAATACGTTTAAGATATCGGCAAGAATACTCGAAACGGACTACTACCGTTATATTTTCAGCAACTGATATTTGAAGGAATAAAAAATGCAGATAAACCTATTGGCTACCGTAGATAAAAATTACACACGTCCGCTTGTGACGGCATTGGAATCGTACGCCCGCTTTCACGAAAATGACAGTACGCGTCTTTTTATCGCACATTCGTCCATAGGAGATGAAACATTTGAAGAGCTTAACAGCAAATTCTCTCCTTTCGGAATTGAGGTCGTGAGCATCAGAATAACGGAAAAATGGTTTTCGGAAACTCCCGTTCTTGAAAGACTTCCCGAAGAATCATTCTACAGACTTATGGCGTTTCATTATTTACCGAAGGACGTTGAGCGATGTCTTTATCTCGATCCGGATATATACATTCTCAAGCCGTTAAACAAGCTTTACGAAACTGATATCGACGGTAAGTACATAGCAGCCGCAAGTCATACGTACGGTCTTAAAAGTTCATTCAACAAAGTAAGGCTCGGTATCAAAAACAGATATTTGAATTCGGGTATTATGCTTTTGAATATTGCTGAAATACGAAAAGACTTTACGGTTAAAAAAATACTTTCCTCTCTTGAAGAAAATATGCAGGTTCTTTTTATGGGAGATCAGGACCTTACGAACATACTGTTCGGTGAAAAATCCGTGATTCTGGATGAAATGCTGTACAATCTTGACGAACGTACGTATAAGCACAATAAAAAGAAATACGACTTGAATTGGGTAAAAGAAAACACCGTGATAATACACTATAACGGAAAATACAAACCGTGGCTTGAAGATTATAACGGTGTACTTGATACGTTTTATCCGAGCATTGAAAAAACAGGTTCTCCCACAAGAGGAAAAGTTAAAAATCAAGCGCGTGCAATACATGCAATAATGCGGCTTAAACCGAGGCAAAAGCTTATGCTTGCAGGCTTTTTGACGGTATTTATCCTATGTGTTATCAGCTACTTTATTTTCGGAAACGAAATTTTAAAGATAGTATCCGATCCCGTTGTTTTCAGACAGTGGCTTGATAAATTCGGGGCTTTTGATGAAATTGTTTTTATGCTCATTCGAGGAATTCAGACAATAATCAAATTCATTCCCGCCGAACCGCTTGAAATAGGCGCAGGATATGCGTGGGGAACATTTTTCGGCATGGTATACTGTCTTGCCTCAAATATGATAGGAACGGTATTCATATGGTTCTTCACTAAAAAGTACGGTAAAAAGTTTGTTGAATTTTTCATTCCGATAAAGAATATCGAATCGTATTCTTTCTTCAAAAGTTCATCACACATATACGCTCTTCTCTTTTTCTTCTATCTTATTCCCGGATCTCCAAAGGATGGATTTACATATTTCGCAGGACTTATGCCGATAAAATTTGCACCTTTTATGATCATTACGGGAATTGCCAGAATACCTTCTATTCTCGTTTCAACGTACTGCGGAGAAACACTTGCGGAAAAACAGTATTTGTTTTTCGTTCTGATACTTATAATCACAGCCGTTCTTGCTGTACTGTGCGGTCTGCTTTATGCCGTATACGTAAAAAAACAAAATAAAAAAACAAAAAAAGCACTGTAAGCGTTGCCTGGATTTATAAAACAAACTACCCGAAAAGAGTTTGAAACACTCTCACCGGGTAGTTTTAATTTGTTATATTATGTTTAAAAACCTTTTGACTTTATCAAGATTTTCAAGTCCTTTTTCTCTACCGAGATCGTATACTCGTAACAAATTTTCGGGATCCCTGTCCGTTCTTGATATGGGTAAAGTAAGATCGGGGCGAATTATAAGCGTATTCTCTGCGTTTTCGATATATTTTATCTGATCATTATACATTTTATATCTGTTTTTCACAGTCTTTATAAAATTGGGATACTTTGCATATTTTACACGCATTATCGGCAAAAGCTTATTCGGCTTCTTTACGTATCCTTCGGGTTGAGTAAGTATAACGACGTTCTTTTCATATCCGATGTGCTTAAAAAATTTAAGTGGGACGGAATCGGAAATTCCGCCGTCAAGCAGTTTGTATCCGTCAACCTCTACAATATTGGACACAAGCGGCATTGATGCGGAGGCACGTATCCACTCAAGCGTTCTGTCATCCATTTTATTGCATTTTTTATATACGGGTTTACCTGTTACAACGTTCGTTGCAACGAGATAAAACTCCATCGGATTTTCTTCAAACGCTTCAAAGTCAAATTTATCAAGCTTTTTCGGTACTTCGTGATAGCAAAAATCAGCCCCGAACATATCGCCTGTTTTTATAAGGGACAAAACACTGCAAAATCTCTTATCCTTGCAAAATCTTACGTTATATCTTATTGCCCTTCCGCTTTGGCGGGATTTAAAATTGCATCCGAGCGCAGCACCTGCAGAAACACCTATCATACCGTCAAAAATTATACCGTTTTCAAGCATTACGTCAATGACACCGCAGGAAAACAATCCGCGCATGGCACCGCCTTCCAAAACAAGACCTTTTTTCAAAATAACACCACTCTCATAATTTTATACACCAGTATATATAATACACTATAATTCTGATTTTTTCAATATTTTTATTAAATTTATTTTCGAAATATTGAAATAGAAAAAAAGTTATGATATAATCACGTCATATTATATGATACGGAGAGATTTTATGAGTATAAAAATAGGAATATACGGATACGGAAATTTAGGCAGAGGGGTTGAAGCCTCGATAAAACAAAACCCCGATATGGAGCTTGTTGCGGTATTCACAAGACGTGCTCCCGAAACTCTTTCGATAAATACACCGACGTCAAAAGTATGTTCTGCCGATTCCGTACTTGATTTTAAAGACAAAATAGACGTTATGATACTTTGCGGAGGAAGTGCTAAAGACCTTCCCGAACAATCCCCTGCACTTGCTGAAAACTTCTGCATCGTTGACAGTTTTGACACGCACGCAAAGATCCCCGAACATTTTAAAAACGTAGACACCTCTGCAAAAAAAGCAGGAAACGTAGCTGTAATATCCGTGGGTTGGGACCCCGGTATGTTTTCTCTTAACCGTTTTTATGCAGGTGTCATCTTGCCCAACGGACGTGATTACACGTTCTGGGGCAAGGGCGTAAGTCAGGGACACTCTGATGCTATACGCAGAATAGACGGTGTCGTTGATGCAAGACAGTATACAGTACCGATAGATTCCGCACTTGAAGCTGTAAGAAGCGGAAGTAATCCCGAACTTACGACAAGACAAAAACATACAAGAGAGTGTTACGTTGTCATAGAGGACGGTGCAGATAAGGCAAGAATTGAGAGAGAAATAAAGGAAATGCCGAACTATTTTGCTGACTACGATACGACGGTAAATTTCATTTCTCTCGAAGAGCTAAAAAGAGATCACAGCGCAATTCCCCACGGCGGTTTCGTTATCAGAAGCGGAAAAACAGGGCTTAACCTTGAAAACAACAATATCATTGAGTACAGTCTCAAGCTTGATTCCAATCCCGAATTTACAGCATCTGTAATAACTGCTTTTGCGCGTGCCGCTTACCGTATGCACAAGGAAGGCTTTTCGGGATGTAAGACTGTTTTGGATATCCCCCCTGCATACCTCAGCGCCGAACCGTACGAGGATATAATCAAACGACTTTTATAATCAATAATAAATCATAACCACCGGCTAAACCGGTGGCCTGCTCTGCCCTGTAAGGGCGTGTTACCGGCGGGGCTTAAGCCCACCGAAGCATTTGGCACTTGCAAACGGCGCCCTGCCGCCACAGATGCGGCAATTCATAGCCTTCCTCCGAGAGGAAGGGGGGCCGCAACGCGTTGAAAGGAACCTGCGTTATAGCACCGTTTTGCTGAATTTTATCATTACGAACTCTCCCTCAGTCTCGCATTCGCTCGACAGCTCCCTCCCGGAAGGAGCCTATCGCTGCGGCGGAATTACTCATCGGCAAAAGCCTCTACTGAACCACCCGCTGAGCGGGTGGTTTTCGTTATACAACAAAAGCACGGCAGTTTAATTGCCGTGCTTTTAATTGTGTTTTATTTAATTATTTCTTCTTTTTAAGGAATACAACGACAGCACCGATAACAGCAACTACCGCAACTGCGATTATTGCAATTATACCGCCGGAAACACCGCCTTTTTCATCATCACCGCTTGTAGAATCGGAATCTGCAGCGTTTGTCTGTGCATCTGTAGAAGCGTCCGCGGATGCTTCTGTGGAAGCATCTGTTTCATCGTCTGCTACAGGAGCATCTGTCACAGGAGCTTCCGTATCCGTAGGTGTAGAAACAAGTGTGCCGTTTTTATCAGATTCAATAACGCCTTCGCCCGTGTGAATGTTTACGTTATCAAAATCAACCATACTTGCACGTACACCGATAGCAAGCATAGAGGAAGAAGAACAGATACGTGTATTTTCTATTGTACCGAGTTCTGCACCCGCTGCATCCTTAACTACTGCTTTGCCGTAGTATGCATCGTTGCCAATATTTCCGTCGCCTTCGTATGTAACACCGGGATTGGAAAGTTCAACAGTTGCAATCGTTGTATCGTTTACAAGGATCTCAATTGTTTCACCGTTATCACGGAACTTATAGTTTGCAAATGCATCCCACGAAGCACCGTCGGGATATGCAAGCGTAAACTCTTTGTTTGCAACCGTCGTACCGTCTGCAACGTATTTCTTAACTACAAGGCGAACGCCGTTTGCCATAGGAGCTATGTGAATACCCGAGCCGCCGATACCGGAGTTTCCATCCGTACCGCCTGCTTCAGCATACCAGTCGGATTCATAGAAGTTGAACTTCATATTCCAATTAAGGTTTTGGGAGTTGCCGTCGTGTGTAATTGAATAGTTGTTAGGATTGGAAGATCTTATAAAGAATCCCGCACGACCGTTTTCACAAAGATCACTAGTACCTCTTATGTCAAGGCTGTATACGTATTCTTCTTCGATAATCTCGGATCTGTAATCAACAAAACCGTTGCAGCTTACAAATTTATTACCGTCTTCTTTAACTATTATAAAGCTGCTGCTCGAAGGTGCGCCGTTGTGCTCTTCCCAACCGGCTTCAAGACACATATCTGTGTATGAAAACGGGTCGCCTTCATATGCGCTTTCAAAAACGTACGAGTACGATGCGGCAGACGCAGAAACAGCGAACGCCATACCGAGTGCTGCAAAAGCACTCAAAAACTTGATTTTCTTCATATCAAATTCCTTTCTGTTATTATGCCGTAAGGCATTTTTTCGGATACATTGTACCAAAACAAAATCAATTTGTCAATATTTTTTATAAAAATGATGCAAATTGTACAAAACATTCCTAAGGTAGTACAACACTGCAAAGAATATATTCAGGAGATGCGTAATAGTATCTGTCTGTAAATTTAACGGTTACTTTCACCCCGTCTTCATTTTCTGCTTCGTATATGTAGTTTTCTTTTTCAACTTCGGTTATTTCCGAAACAAAGCCTTTGCTTTTAAGATCTTCGGTGTATTTTTCAAAAACAGCTTTTTTTACACCGCACGCACAGAAAGAAAATATTTTTTCCGTTTCATTCAGCACATCTACAGAAACACATTCCGGCATATCGAGATATTCAGCCGGTGCTTTTTTCGACCATTCGTATCTGTCACGGTGCATTTCTTCATTTGCAACGCTGATGTTATAAATGTAATCATATAGGACGGTATTAATTTCATCTCCGTCTATGTACGTTACACTAATCATTTTCGGTGCGAACGCATCATAGTATTCTTTGTAATTTCCGTTATCTGCAAAATTTATATAATCACACGGTACAACATCGGAAGTTTCTCCCGACAGCACGCAGTTAAGATTATATGCAGATATGGATAAATCGAAAATATCTCCCTCTTCACGGATACATTTCTCAAGCGTTCTTTTTCTTTCTTCTGCAATATCGCTTTTCGGTCCGTAAGTGACAGATGTTCTTATTATTGTATATTCCGTGTTATTTGTGTATGAAAAAGCCAGGGTGTCCTCACCGTTTACGGAAAACTCTTTAAAATTGAGTTCAAGTCCCTCTATCGAAAATCGGTTCACTTTTTTAAAATTACATCCGGCACATTGAAAAATAAGCAATGTACATATGATAACAGCGAATATTTTTTTCATCATCTACCCCCAAAAATGCAAACTGATTGTAATTATATACAAAATCGGTTCAAATGTCAACATTACGGCAATTAAATCAAGCGCATTATAATTTAAAATAAACGATTAATATTTTTTAAACAAATGTATAATTGTGTGTTTTTTTAAGCACTTTTCCACTCTTTTTGCCATTATATATTAAGAGATATTTACGTCCGTTTGACTGTTGCGTGCCCCCATGCAACTTTTTCATCGGGCGATAAATATACGGGCTGTTATTTTTGTAGCAGCCCTTTTTGTTTTTATGTGTCGAGTGATGTATTTTATGAAAAGATAAGATATTTTTTTGCGTTTTTCTATTTACAAATCCGATTTTGTAGTATATAATTATACACATATAAATATTTGGAGATTTGGCGTGAAGTCATATTCAGCATAACCGTACAATACCAGTTCACGCCTCGAAATTTAAATTAAAAATGGGTCCCTTCCCATTTTTGTTTGCAAGCAAACGCATTTAAATTTCATAAAACATTTGTACCGCCGTTGTCACGGCGGAATGGAGATTTGGCGTGAAGTTATATCCAGCATAACCGTACAATACAAATTCACGCCCCGAAATTTAAATTAAAAATGGGTCCCTTCCCATTTT
Source organism: Eubacteriales bacterium (assembly GCA_045657205.1). GTDB lineage: Bacteria > Bacillota > Clostridia > Oscillospirales > CAG-272 > RGIG7213. The sequence continues at coordinate 2,383 of JAZOSS010000050.1, read as the reverse complement.
TGTTTGAAAACAAACACATTTAAATTTCATAAAACATTTGTACCGCCGTTGTCACGGCGGAATGGAGATTAATATGAAAATCGGTTTTGATCATGAAAAATATGTAAAGCTACAGTCACAGCACATTTTGGAACGAATTGAAAAATTCAATAATAAGCTCTATCTCGAATTTGGCGGAAAGCTTTTTGATGATATGCACGCATCCCGTGTATTGCCCGGATTCAAACCCGATGCCAAGATCAGATTACTGCAGGAATTGAAGGACAAGACCGAAATAATCGTGATCACCAATGCCGCAGATATCGAAAGAAAGAAAATACGTGCCGACTTTGGTATTACGTATGACGCCGACGTTATGCGTCTTATCGACAATCTGCGTTCGCTTGATATTCTTGTAAGCGCTATAGTTATCACACAGTACAAGGAACAGCCCTCTGCCGATATATTCAAAAAGAAGCTTGAAATAAGGGGTGAGCGTGTATTTGTACACCGCTGTATAAAAGGATATCCCAACGATATCGACACAATAGTAAGTGATGCGGGCTACGGTGCAAATGAATTTGTACCCACAACAAGGCCTCTTGTTGTAGTAACCGCACCGGGACCGGGTTCCGGCAAACTTGCCACGTGTTTAAGCCAGCTTTATCACGAACACAAACGCGGAGTTACCGCAGGATATGCAAAGTTTGAAACGTTCCCTATCTGGAATCTTCCGCTTAAACATCCTGTAAATATTGCCTATGAAGCGGCGACGGCAGATCTGCGTGACGTTAATATGATAGATCCTTACCACTTTGATGCCTACGGCATAACGACTGTCAACTACAACCGAGATGTCGAAGCCTTCCCCGTTTTGAAGAACATTCTTTACAGAATAACGGGCGAGGACTGCATATATAAATCCCCTACCGATATGGGTGTAAATATGGCGGGAAACAGCATCATCGACGACGAAGCGTGCATCGAAGCTTCAAAGCACGAGGTCATAAGACGATATTTCAAAGCGTTCTGCGATTACAAAAACGGCATATGTGACAAGGATGTTGTACACAGAATAGAAAATCTTATGCAAAATCTCGAAATAGACGTTACATACAGAGAATGTGTGCCTGCGGCAAGAAAGAAGGAAAAGTCGTCAGGTTCAAACGCTGTTGCGATCCGTCTGCCAAACGGTCACATAATATCGGGAAAAGCGGGAGAATTTTTGACTGCCCCTTCTGCGGCTCTTATAAACGCCCTCAAGGTCCTTGCCGATATACCGAAGGGTACGCACATAATCCCTCCGTCCGTTCTTGAGCCGATAACGTCAATGAAAAAGTCGCTCGGCGACAAGGTGACAGCGTTGAACGTTCACGAAACCCTTATTGCAATGTCGCTTTGCAGAACGATGGACCCGACGGTTGATTTTATACTTTCAAAGATTCCCGAGCTTGCTTTCAGCGAAGCGCACAGCACAAAAATGCTTCCTGCAAACGAGGAAGCATCCTTTAAAAAATTAAAAATAAATCTCACCTGTGATCCTGAATTTATGACAGACGACTTGTTTATTCAGTAATTTTCATTTAAATTCTATCACGGCACACGGTGCTTTATCAAATTCAACACCGTTTTTATAGCAGACGATACCACCGTTCGTATCGTCTGTTTTTTTGCCTATCATTATCCCGGCATCCGTACCGTTTGAAGATAATACCGCAAGATAATCCCCTGCCACCAGCCTATCGCTGAGAGCAAACACAATAAAAGGTGTTATTTTTTCTTCCTTTGGCAAAAGCGGGGAAAGTAAATATTCAGCATATTTTTCTTCCGACACCGTCGTTTGATAATCGTTTTTCCATTTATATAAAGTCAGCCGAACAGAGCCTTTTTGACTTTCGGAAAATGCCGATAATTCAAACGAGTACAGCTCTTTTTCCGAAGAAAATCTTACAGCGTACGTATCGTTTCCAAGCGCTGTATTTTCGCAATCACCGCTTGAAAATTCTATTTTTTCGGTTTTCGGCAAAAATTTATTAAAATCAACCGTCGTATCGGTTTGCGGTTTGTTTTTAACATCAGCACACGAAGGTGCAAAAACAAACGCCGATGCCGTTAATACGGCAATGTATTTTTTTAAGTTCATTTTTTCACTTCCTTCGGATTCATTATACATCAAGCATTTAATTGTGTCAAGTGCGGTCGTTATACTGTTTTTTCTTGACATTTACGTACACTTTGTGATATCATAAGTTATACCATATTTTGATTTTGGGAGGTTATTATGAAAAACAAATTAAAACTGATATCACTTGTTTTGACAGTTGCGACTGTTTTCACTTTCCTTGTCGGTTGCAAGAACAACAAAAACAATGATATTATCATTCTTTTCACAAACGACGTTCAC
>JAZOSS010000049.1:0-3577 GCA_045657205.1 Eubacteriales bacterium | reverse complement strand
GCTGAAGCACTCGACTTTAACGAAGACGGCACCGTTACGGCAAATGATGTAAACGCAATAACCGATTATGCTAATACCGTTGTTCCTGAGCTTTCGTTGAAGGACCGTGATTCTATAAACCTCGGTGACGATTTCTATGCTACTATCGACAGTGCTTACACGGGTTACTCGGTAATGGCACATCTTAATGAAAACGCTTTGCTTTACGAAAAGAATGCAAAGAATCCTCAGCAGATCTGGCATTTCGTCCGTAACAGTGAAGGCACGTACCGCATTGAAAACCTTGCATTCAAGAAATCTCTTGATGTTGCATATGCTGCAAACAAATCCGGCGCAAACGTAAGCCTTTACGCTAATCACAACGATGATAACCAGAAGTGGGGAATTGCAGCTCACGAGGATGGATATATCCTTTATCCTATGTGTGCCGAAGACAGAGTTCTTGATGTTCATGGCGGAAAAGGCGAAAATGAAAACAATATTCAGATATACGACCTTAACTATACAATGGCTCAGAAATTCTACATAAGCAAAGTAAGCTACGATCCTTCCGCTGATCACTTCAGCCAGATAGATCCTATATCTTACGACACGACGTTCTACGGAAGACTCGTATTCGGTACAACGTCACTTGCTGTGGCATATGATAATACCGATTCGACAAACGTATGCGTCAAGACGAACAGCACTGCTGCATATGAGACGTGGAAGTTTGAAAATATGGGCAGCAACCAGTATAAGATCACGAATATCTACTGCGGTAAGGTTCTTGACGTTCTAAATGGCACGATGGCTGATACTACAAATATCAGAGTATACGACAGCAACGATACAACGGCACAGCGTTGGTATATGTATTTCAAGGATGGAAGAATAGTTATCAAATCTGCTAAGAATACAAACTTCGTTGTAGACGTTTCAAGCGGTAAGGACCAGAACAACTGGAACGTTCAGCTTTACACGTATAACGGCTCTAACGCTCAGTCATTTGCGTTTGCAGGATATACTACGACAATGCCTGCTTACAGAGTTGCGGACCCCTATAACAAGACACTCTACGCAACGGCTACTACGTACGCTGATGCAAAGGCTATTGCCGATAACTATCAGTACCTCGGATATACTGTATTCGATGACGCCGGTAACTATGTATACTCAACGGGCGGATCGCGTATGTCAGCGAAGATCTGTCACAACGCTAAGCTCATTTCGGACTTTGCAGATGCTCACAACTTTACGTACCAGCACTCTACAACAAACCCCGGTTATAAGTGGCAGAACCTCAACATTAACGCTCCTGCGGTAAATGACGGTCAGACACCTTCTTCCAGCTGCGACAGATTTGTTGACTGGACGCTTTGGAGATGTGGATATACAGAAGCACAGGGTAATATAAGAACCAACGGTTTGTGTGTATTCCAGCAGGAAGCATGGCTCAGAGATACTCTCGGATTTACAAGAATAAACGACCGTTCTGCTCTTAAACCCGGTGATATCGTATTTACAACGTACGACCCGACAAGACCCGGAACACCTGCACACATATTCATTTGTGCAAGTACGAATAAGGGTGGCGATAATTACCTCAGATACGACCACGGAAGCACAGCAAGAATTCAGTACGCAAAAGGTAATGAGTGGCTTAACGGTAAGGCTCCGTTCTATGAACATATATGTGGTGACAAAACGTTCTACTTTGCATACAGAGCTCCTGCAAACGCATAATTTAAAATTTAAAGCGGATCGAATTTCGGTCCGCTTTGTTTTCTGCAACTGTTTTTCGTCTTTTTAAATTATAAAATCCAGGAAAAGGATTGATTTTTTTTGAATATTGTGGTAGTGTTTATATATGGATATATATGCGAAAGGATATTTTTATGTTTAAAAAATATTTATCACTGTTTTTAGCTGCTCTTATCACGGCTTTGTCATTTGTATCGTGCGCGGCGGACGATGAAAAAGATCCTTCATCATTTGATACCTCAGCAGAAACCGAGGTTGACAAAAAGTACGCCATAGACCTTCCTATGGAGGGGTATAGCGACAAGGATTTTGTCATACTTTGCGAAGGAGGTCCCGGCTCATTCTGGGCGAATGATGAGGATATCCTGCTTGAAGAGGATTCCGACGATGGCGTAAACAGTGCGATATACAGACGCGCACAGATCATGAAGGAAGACTACGGAATTAATATTGTTCTTAAACGCAGTGCATCGACAACGAATGATCTGCACACGAGCATTACTGCGGGCGATAACGCCTACAATGCAGTATTTGCACTGCAGTCGCGTATAACATCAAGTGCCGCAAACGGCGACCTTATGGACTTGTACGAGGCTGAAAATATTGATATGACGAAGGGTTATTGGGATCAGAACATCCCCGAACTGCTTTCAATATCAAATCAGCTTTTCTTCACAACGGGTGATATCCTTACAATGGAAGAACGTGCGTCGTGGGTACTGACTTTCAATAAAGATATGGCGCGTGCACGCGATCTTCCCGATATGTATGAGCTTGTAAAAAACGGTGAATGGACGCTTGATAAATTTAACGAGCTTACTTCCAATATCTCAAATGACGACAACGGCGACGGTATTATGGACCATACGGATACGTATGCAATCGCATCCCATAATGATAACGTCCTCGGACTTTTCTATTCAAGCGGCTTGCGTTTCGTCGTTAAGGATGAAAATGATATACCGATACTTAACACGGCACAGTCTGAAAAAATACTCAAAGTAATGCAAAAGACGGTCGATATACAAGAAAAAGACGACAAAATGATAAACGCTCACGATTGGATGAGTATCGACAGTGAACCCGAACGAGTCATCCGAGCGGCGTTTATGGAAGACAGGGCGTTGTTTTATGCCGAAGTCCTTGCAGCTGTAATAATTCTGCGTGATATGGATACGGATTTCGGAATACTTCCTTTGCCCAAATACGATAAAGAAAGTGAATATACGACGTTTGTAAATCCGGCAGGATCGTTCGTGGGAATACCTAAATCGGAACAGGACAGAGATGGCGGCTATTTTGCAAGCTACGCGCTTGAAGCTATGGCGTATCTCGGTTATAAATACGTTACACCGCAGTTTATTGAAAAAGCCGTAAAGGGCAAAACGACGCGTGATGATGAATCTGTTGCAATGCTTGAAATTATTTTCGGTAACAGAACGTACGACCTCGGTCTTATATGCGACTTCGGAAGTGTATCGAGCGCATATTCAATAGCGGCAAACAGCGGCGTTACATCTCTTACAAGTGTTTTCGTCAGAAACAAAAAGAGAGCGGAAAGCGAAATATCGGATTTTATTGAAAAAATACAGAAATAAACAAATACGGCTGTCGCAAAACAGCCGTATTTTTTATAAAGCTTTATTCTCTTTAAAAAACTCAATTTTCCGAAAGAAGCAGTATAAAGATACAAGACTTGCGCTTAGCAATCCACCGCCGATAATATCCGAAAACCAATGTACACCGGATAAAAATCTGCAAACAACCATAAATACCGTAAAAACCGTAATTGAAGTCACGGTTAATTTTTTTAGTGTTGTGCGTTTTATCCGTG
>JAZOSS010000048.1:0-15512 GCA_045657205.1 Eubacteriales bacterium | reverse complement strand
TGACAATGGTGTAAACGGTTTTTATCCATCGGACAACGCATATTCCGTCGCTGTGAAGAATATCGACGGCAAGGAAAAGCATTTGCACTGCGTAACATATAATACAGATGTTTGCGAATACAGGGGCATTTGTCGTACGCTTTCGGATATATCACTTGACGGCTGTGGATACGTCAGCTTCGATATAACACCGACAGCACCCGAGGGAGTTGAATACGTTGACGTTATGTTCAGACTTTGGGGACGTACAAAAGACGGAAAAAGCACGTCTTTTGAAGGGACATCGCAGATATCGTCCGACGGTAAAACGAATCTGACCTACGACGTTTCGGATTTCATTGAAAGCTCATCGGGAGAAATATACGGAATGAAAATATGGATAAAGCCGTATTCCGACAAAGCAGGAGGAGAATACGAAATGTGTTTATCCGACATATCGTTTCTCAGCTCTTCCCCATCGCTTTTGTCTTTCTTTATCGTTCTTTCAATAATTATCGTATCGGTTGGATGTGCCGTATTTGTACTGTATCTTTTCAAAAGAAAAAAGATGCCGGATGAATACCAAACATTTGACAGAAGAAAAATCAAATAAAATCAAAATTCCTGGCAAGCACAAGCGATGTCAGGAATTTTTCTGTTCAAAACAGTTTTTTATACATCCAGATGTGCATTACGTCTTGGACTTTATCGGGTGTTCCCTTTTGTAAATATCCGCACGAAGTGTAAAACTTTGCAGCATCAAGTTGTGAATGAAGCAAAAGCTGTGCGCCGCCTTTTTCCTTCACATACTTTTCAGCGAAAGAGAGAAGCATTTTTCCAAACCCTTTTTTTCTGTACGGCTTCAATACGGCAAGTCGTCCTAAAATATAATTACCGTTTTCATCTTTAAAAACGCGGCAGGTGCCTAATTCATTTCCGTCATCGTCTTTTAAAACAAAATGGGCTGATATTTTGTCGATTTCATCAGGTGTGTCAATCAGTCCCTGCTCATCTGTAAATACCGTTTTTCTTACGTACATTTCACATTCTGTGAGATTTGAATTTATTTCTATTTTCATATTTTTTACCTTTCTTGTATCTTTAATTATTTTACAAAAATATCGTGAATTACACTTTAACTGAGATTAAACATTTTCAAATATAATTGACATACCGAAATTTAAGTGATATAATTTAAGAAAAGGTATTTGCCTGTATCATTTACACTTTATTCGGCAAAAATCATACCGTACATAATTAAAAGGAGAGTTTTAATGTCTAATTCAAATGATATATCACGCGCAATGTTTTGCATAGGTTACGGACTTTATGCCCTCACCGTAAACGACGGTAAAAAGGATAATGCGCTCATTGTAAACACAGTAACACAGCTTACAAGCACACCGAACCGTGTAGCAGTTGCAGTAAATAAGCAAAATTATTCACACGACGTTATGTGTGACACGGGAATTATGAACATCAACTGTCTTGCTGAGGATACACCCTTTTCCGTTTTCGAGCAGTTCGGTTTTCAAAGCGGACGAAACACGGATAAATTCGCAGGTGAACAGCTTGAATATTCACCGAACGGTCTTGTGATACTTCCCAAATACAGTAACGCGTATATTTCTCTTCAAACGGATCAATATATTGACGTTGACACGCACGGTCTGTTTATCTGCAAAGTTACAGATGCAAAGATAATCCGTGACACACCCACGATGACGTACACGTATTATCAGAAAAATGTAAAGCCGAAACCCGAAAAGAAAGAAACGAAGGGTTATGTGTGCAAGATCTGCGGATACGTTTACGAAGGCGATCCGTTGCCTGACGATTTTGTTTGCCCGATCTGCAAACACGGCGCAGTTGATTTTGAAAAAATATAATTGATAAAAAGCTTTCGTAGCTCCAAAACAGTAGCTTACGAAAGCTTTTTAAATGTATATTTTGTAACATTTAAGCCAAAAGACTTGCTTTTTTTTATTTTGCGTATATAATTGACTTGTACTATATACCGACAGTTCGCTTGTACCATCCTGTCGTAAAACAAAACCAGGACTTTTCTATCGGTGTCCTGTTTGCAGGATACCGTATTTTATTTTTCTCAGGTAGCTTATGAAAACAACTTTATCAAACAGAATAAAAAAAGAAAAAAAAGAAACTGAAATTCTTTTAAGGAGCATACCGTCAACCGTCGTGACACTTTTCGTCGTAAGTGTCATTTGTATGAATCTTCTTGCAAACAAAACACTGTACCAAAGTGAATACATAGCCCTCGACGGCGGAATTTTGATATCTTGGCTTTCGTTTATGTGTATGGATGTCATAACTAAATATTTCGGTGCAAAGGCATCAAATAAGATAGCCGTTCTTGCATCGGCAATTAATCTGCTGACATGTCTTATATTCTTTTTGGCAAGCATCATACCGTCAAACGCTGCTGACTATGAAGTGCTTGATGGTCTGCTTGGCGGTTCATGGTTTATTTTACTCGGAAGCACCGTTGCATTTTTATCCTCTGCCGTCATTAACAATTTTTTAAACCGCACCATCGGTATTGCTTTTACACGCTCACCTGACGGAAAGCTTGCTTTTGCGACGCAGACGTACGTATCGACATTCATCGGTCAGTTTATGGATAATTTCATTTTTTCCGTCATTGTTTTCGTTTTTTTTGCGCCAATATTCTGGGACGGTTTTCGCTGGACTGCTGTCCAGTGCGCTATGTGTGCCTTAACGGGAGCCATTGCCGAGCTTATAATGGAGATCATCTTTTCTCCGTTTGGGTATAAAATATTTACCGAATGGAAGAAACACTCCATCGGAAAAGAATATCTCGAATACATAGAAAAGGAAAAATCAAAATGAAGGTCTTAATAACGGGAACATCGCAAGGCATCGGCTATGCGATTGCAGAAATATTTTTAAAAAATGCACATACGGTCGTGGGCTTTGACAGACAAAACGCAACCATTGACAACAAAAATTACACCCATTTTACAGTTGATATACGGGATTATGAGAAGCTTCCAGACATCCCCGACGTCGATATTCTCATTAATAATGCAGGAACGCAAAATGAAAACGATATTTCAACAAACCTACAGGCCCTTATACACGTAACGGAAAAATACGGCGTACGTCCGGGCATCCGTTCCGTTTTGAATATCGGTTCGGCAAGCGGACACACGGGTTCTGAATTTCCCGAATACTGTGCAAGCAAGGGCGGTGTGCTTGCTTATACAAAAAACGTTGCTATGCGGATAGCGCCTTACGGTGCCACGTGCAACAGCCTTGATCCCGGCGGTGTTCTTACACCGCTGAATGAATGTGTTATAAACAACAGCGAGCTGTGGGACAAAATTATGGACGAAACACCGCTCAGACGCTGGGCAACCGTTGAAGAGATCGCCGAGTGGGCATATTTTCTATCGGTCACAAACACGTTTTGTACAGGTCAATGTATCGTCGTTGACGGCGGCGAATCCATAAACCGCAGATTTATCTGGAAAGATCAATAATTGATTTTCAAAATAAAAAGCAGAAGATTAAAGCGAACAAAAGTTCACTTCTCTTCTGCTTTTTCTATTACAAAAGGGAGTCGTTGATGACTCCCTTTTGTTATAAGTTCATTTCAAGAATTATTTCTTACCAAAGATTCCGCCGAACCATTTATCAAACCAATCGCTTGAAGATGAACCGCCAACAGAAGTGTCGGGCTGTGTTGCCGTTACGTTTATTATCTTCGTAACAGTATCGCTTGCGATATCGTCAGCACTGTATGCTACCACATCTATCGGGAACTCACCTGCTTTGTTTGCTTTGACTGTATAAGTCCATGTGCGCTGTCTTGAGAAGAGTGATCTCTTATACTTTGTAACTTCTTCGCCGTTTACAGTTATATAGTCAACGTCGCTGCTTGTTTTAACCGTTACAGTTACAGTCTTTCCTGCCTTAACAGAAGATTTTGAAACTGATACGTTGAACGTGTCGGGTTCAAATGCGGGTACTTCTACCGTTGCAAATGAAGCGAGTGCCAATTCAACTGTAGCGGTGTCGATGTATATACCGTTTGCTTTGGGTGTTTCAGCAGTTGTCTGGGGTTCAGCCTTATACGTACGCTTGATGTTTGTGATGGAAAGTATCGGGTTAGTATTATCTTTACCGTCACCTGCGTTCATAATAACGACCGTCTTGCCTGCAAGCTTTGTAATATCGTAATAAAGCTCAGTTGCGCTATTGATTTCCTTAGCGTTGAATACTGCGGTAAATTCGTAACCATCACCGTCTTTTTCAACACCGTAGATATTGATCTTCGTTGCGCCCTTTGCAGCCTTCAAACCGATCTGTACGGATGCAAGATTTGAATCTGCATCAATCGTAAATGCGATTGCCTGACCTTCTGCAAGATACGTTTCGTTGTTAGGACCGTAGTTGATATAGTCACTTATCGCGGGAGCTACGTTTTCATTTCTTTCGTACTCATATCTGCCTGCAAAGTACAGGTAGTTCACCCACTGCTGTTTGCCTGCAGGTGCGCCGCCGCCGTAGTTGCCTTCGCTGTCTGCATTTGCTATTGTAGGACAACCGTCAATGAACATAGAACCTGCAAGAGGTGTTCCGTCGTTATTTACAGAGGACTGGATCTCATTTGCCGCATTTATTACGTTACGAAGCTCTGTATATTCGGGCCATGCTTCGTTGTCATTCTTGTAAGCATCTTCTATCGTCTGGTTATTATCGGAAGTAACACCGTCGTAAATTCCTGCCGGATCGTAAATTCTTACAGCATCGAGGTAGAAATCATAACCGTCAGCAGTTGTCTTATCAATGTAGGAAATATGAGATACAAGAACTGTAACTTCATACGTACCGTATACAAGATCGTCAACCTTTATTACAGGTATCTGATAAAGTGCATCGGAAGTATCTCCGACTACCCATTCCCACTTGCCTTCGTCATTCTGCTTATATGAATAACCGTAGTAAGTGTCAACGAGGAGGTTGCGTTCTACGTTTGCGTTATTACCGTCTATGCCTTTTATCTGAACAACTATAGCACCTGTTGTATCACTTGTAAGGCTTATGATATCAAAGCCCGTACCCTTGAATGTAAACTTAGCTTCACCGAAAATAGAGCCGTCAACGGTTATTTTCTTTGCACTGCCAAGTGAGAGAGTTGCAAAGTTTTCATATCTTGAATCAAATCCGTATACGTTATCTGCATCGTTTCCGATCTCGCTTATAGCTTTACCGGGACGATCCTGATCCTGAAGATTATTTGAAAGATCTGCAGATCCTTCCGTTCCTTCAATATCCGTTACGTCTATCCAAGCGTTTTCTGTCGGTATCTTTTCATCGTTTTCGCCCTTTTCGTTCTTATAAGTTGCGAAATCAATGAAAGCATCTTCGTAATAGATGTTTGCAGCGGGGATGACTGTGAGTGTTTCGTAAGCATACGTCTGGAACATATCTTCGCCGGCTTTACGTTCAACAGCGTACGTAAACACATCAACGCCATTCATTTTCATTGTATTGGGCGTATACGTTATGAACGCATTATCTTTAATTGCCGCTGTTCCGAACTTACCATTTGCTGTTGTGAAGTAATCGATAATGTTGCTGTCAGCATCCTTTGTGCAGAATTCATCGCCGAGTTCACCGGAATAGTTGCCGTTTACAGAACTCTGTGCCAAAGCAACGACCTTGTCGTAATGAGCCTTGTTGTCTGCAACAACGTTTATATCTACGGGCAAGCCGTAGTCGATAACAACAGATTCACCGCCGCGAATTTCATCTGAGAGAACAACAGCAAACCAAACAACTGTATTTGCATAGCTGTATGCGCTGTCGTTTACGGAAAGTTCGTTTGATGAAGTGATACCGCCCGAGCTGAACTGTGTTACGTATGTTGTATTCTTGCTTATTGAGCTGTCCTTCGTGATCGTCCAGTTACCCGTACCGTCCTGGTTGGATTTTACGATGTATTTAGCAGAAGGATCATAAAGAGCAAATCCGGAAGGAAGAATGGATGAAGGATCCAACGTTGCAGTCTCACCGTTATCATAACTGTTGTAAAGTGTTCTGTCCTTTACTTTGTATGCAAGGTCAAACGCAACAGGTTTTCCGCCTATAGATGTTATCGGGCTGCCCGTTTCATCAACGAGATAGAAGCCGTAGCTTACCTGGAATCCGCCCCAAGGAAGCGTAGGTGTCGGTGCTTCTTCGGATGAAGGATTACCTTCAACATCGACATAAGTAAGTTTCGCACCGTAGCCTTCATCTGTATCCTTGTTAGTCGGATACGTACCTTTTTCTTGCTGTGTAAGAGTAATATCAAAGCTCAATACAAGCTTGTTTTCGGGAATAACACCAACGTTCCACTCAAATGTTTCTGTGCTCATATCATAAGTGAACGTATTGGCATTGATCTTATTGTCCGAAATAATTTCACCGGTAAGTTTGTTACTTGTAGCGGAAGAACCGTCTGCACTGAACGTAACCTTTTCGATTATCGTACCGCTTTCGTAGCCTTTTTTAACTTTACCGACAAGTTCTGCAGTTACGTAAACACCGTCAACGACCGTGTCTATTTCACTGTATTTGTACGTTTCATATTCTGTAACGTATATTACGGGAGCTACGTCGTCGTCCGTTGCCTTCTTTGTCTGAAGATCAACGTATTCACTCATAACGTCCGTAAATTTAGCATCACCTGCAACTGAGATCTTATCAGCGATCTTTTTAAACACACCGCCGATATCCGTAACTGTAAAGTAGGTATACTGGTTATCGCTGTATATAAGACTTTGGTCTTTGATTATTTTACCATCGCTGACAACACTCTTTGCGTATTCCAGATCGAAGTCAGAAGAAATCTTTCTGAGAACCTCACCTGTAACGTAACCCGTCGCCTTTTTGGCATTCATAAAGTTCTGCATATTGGATATCTGGCTATCAGACAAGACACCGAATCCTATTGTATATACAGTTGCTCCGAGTCCGTTTACATATGTAAGATATTCATCCTTGGGGTCTGCATCAGGGTCGATTACCATATACTTTTTGTCGGTATCACCCTTGATAGCTTCAGCCATCCAGGAAGCACCGTACTTATTATAGTGTGTATCGTAATACGGGTGTGTGGCAAGTGAGCTGAATACCGTACCTGTGTGATCAACATTATATCCTTTTGATGCATACGAAGAAGCACCGTAAACGTCTTTTATGTATGTTGCGCCGTTGTATGTACCGCCGTCGTCAAGCTCACCTTTCAGCATTGCCTGGTTCTTTTCAGCGTCACCGCCATTGGCTTCAGAACGTGTGTCACCGGAAATACCGAGATAGTTATACTGCAAAGAGTCACCGTCGCCCATAAGTATGAGGTAAGAGTCACGCTTTTTACCTTCGAGTGCGTTCTGCTTCTGACGCGCGTTAAGTGTTTCATACGCAAGCTCAAGACCACGGTCGTAGTTAGTACCGCCGCCTGCATTTATGTAGTTTGAAGCTATTGAATTTATTTTACTGTCTGTAAGATCATCAATCTCAACAAATCTGTCATCAAGATCGGGAATAAGTGAGTTGAAGCCTGCTGTAAGGAACTGTGCCGTATCAGGCTCAAGGTTTGAGTCACAGTTCGTATCTACTCTGTACGTAGAAGTATTTACTTTTCCATCGCTTGTTACGTTATAGCGGGATCCGTTAAGAACGTAACCTGCATCTATAAGATCGTAACCGTCAAACGTTACAACAGAAACTGCAATATCTTTTCCACTCTTTGCAAACGATGAAAGTGCCTGCTTCAAAGCTTCCTGCGCCGCCTGACGTCTTGATCTTCCGTCGGAAAGTTTTTCGGAATCCATCGAACCCGAGTTATCAATCGCGATAACAACGTCAGCACCCGAGGATACAGGAACACCCGTTACGGAAAGTTCTATACGTGCCGCACCTGTTTTGTTGTAATTGTGAGTTGCTGTGTCAAGCTCTTTTGTAATGATAACGCTTCCGGGGTTGGGGTATGCAGGCTTACCCTTTTCTTCTGCAGTTATGGTAAGTGTGTCGAGTTTTCCTACATTGATATCCTGATATGTAACGTCTATATTCTGGAACGTGATCATTTCATCAGGACTGCTCGTTGTTGAAACTGCTGTTTTTCCGTTAGTACCTGATGTGCTGAGCATATCCATCGTTACAGGAACTCTTGAAACGGAGAACGTTCCGTCAGCCTTATGTGTCGTGATAACGAGGTTTGCGCCCGTAACGTCTGCACCTGCCGCACCGTAACCGATAGCAACGTCTGTCTTATCGACGTATACCGTCATCTTTGTTACCGATGTATCTTTTTCATAATAGAACACTCGGTCATAAGGTGTCATATTGGCATTTGCCGTAATATATCCGTCTACGGGGTTACGTGTAGTAAAGTTGTTTATTTCATTTGCATAATGGAGTCCGCGCCATTCCTGATATGTTGTACCGTCAGCTATACCCGTATCGTTAGCACCGCCGACTTTCAAGCCTACCGTAGTGCCGAAGCAAGCAAGACCCGAGCCTTTTACAACAGTGGCATTACCAAGCTTTGTGGAGATTGCCGTTTCGGGCATTTCACACCAGAAGAAGCCCGAATCGGTTGTGCTGAGTGCCTGAGCATAAAGGGTCGAATGTACAGGCAACCAACCGGCGTTCAAGTTTTGAAGCGATGTAGTTGCAGGACCTGTACCGGTATAACGGAGGTATGTATTGGAAGAGCTCTTAAGATAGAAAAACGTGCTTACTGTATTTCCCAAAGAACTGATCTTCGGATGTGTTGCGCTCGCAAATTCAGTCGTCCAAACGTCATTCGATCCGCCTGTCGGAACGACGTAATACTGCTTTTCGCCGTCAACTTCAATTTCGTGTATATATGAACTTCTCGGAACAACACCGCATGATGAGCCGGATGACACAGCAAACTGAAGCGAGATAGCTTTTCCGTAACCGGACTCACTGCTGTTCATAAGCATATATTGTGTGTTGTTCTTAATGCTCTTTGAAACATTACCGTGAGGGTCGATAGGATCAACAAGCTTGAAAACACCAACGTTGCTTGTTATAAAATCTTTAGCTTCTACTACGTTGAGTGTAAAAGCATCATAAATTTCAACGTCCAAATACTTTACAACAAGATCTTTCTGCACACCTTTCGTTGCAGTGCTTACCTTGTTACCGTCTTTATCGTAAAGCATATCCGTTGTTACGGGAACGTCGAATACGTTATCACCGGACCAAACCTTAAGGTATGCGCCCGTGGAAACGCCCGTAGCACCGAGTGCAACGGAACCCCAATCATCTATAAGCCATGCCTTAACTGCAGGTATCTTAGCTCCTGTGTCTGCAACCTTTTCGTAAACATAAAAAGGTGCACCGTTACTGGAGATAGTTGCGTTACTGCTTTTATTCGCATCAATATCAAATACCTTAATATTTCCGCCGTCAAGGGGAAGGAACACAGGAGAAGCCGTATCACCGACCATTACAGCAACACGGTCGCTGCCGTTATAATTACCGTATTCACCATAAAGGTATTTTGTTTTATCCTTTACAGAGTTTACTGTATAAGTGTACTTTTGGGAATCTCCGTCGGAAATGAGTGAGGGATCATTTGCATATGCCTGTGCATCCGCTTTTGTTTTAAATATTGCTACCGATGCAACATCTACGGAATAACCTATATTTTCACTACCGTCAAAGACGTCGAAACGGAAAAGTTCTGTAGTGTTTGTTAAAGTACCCTTTATCTCGACTATCGAATAATTCCAACCACCGTCGGGAACATATACACCGTCATCGCCTGTCCAATTACCGGAATTGCTGTAATGGAATTTGAATTCAGTTGTATTGTCATCATAAAGTCTGTACTTTACAACTATATATTTGAGGTTGCCTGCAACTGTATTCGTAGGAGCCGCAAAGAACACATACGGGTCACTTACCTTCGTAGTGTATGTCGTATAATGATTATCACCCTTCATATTTACACGAGATGTGGAAGCATCGCCCGCCGGACGAAGTTCTGCATCAGTATAAACGATTTCGGGGACTATGAAGGAATCGCCAAACGCCTTAGCTTCCTTTTCGCTGCTAAAATATCCCATAAAGGCAATATCGAAGTAGTCACTTGCCGAATATGCTTTACGCATAAACTCGAGACGGAAATGAGTATATCCTGTTGCTCTAAGAGAAGAAACATTTACTATTGCTGTTTCCCATTCTCCGGTAGCTTTAAAGTTTATATCTTCACTGGAACCGTGTACATTTGTCGTAAGATCATAAGGGATCAATCTTGTTTGGTCGACAGTCTGCGCATTAGTTCTGTAACGAATCATAAAATAGTCGCCGTCTGCCTTTGAACTACCTTCTTGCGACAAATTATAATAGTTGTAATAATCAACATTTTCGGTCAAGCCTTGATTCTTCTGCGTAAAGCGTACAAAGGTATCATACTTCGTAAGCTGTGAACGGGCATTCGTACCGAAATAATCAGTAATCGTTCCGATATCTGTCAAAGAAAAACAGTTCAATGTTGAAACCGGAGTTTTTGCACTGTAAGCTGCCGCTTCATCTATTGAAGTAAAGAAGCCTACGTAACCGAGGTCAAAGTTCTGTGCATCGTTAGCTGTTACTTTTGATCCGGCATCACCGAAAGGACAAAGCTCTATTCTGGCAATATCAGTCGGTAAAATTCCTTTTTCTGCAAGATCAATATTGAACGTCTGCCAAGCAGCACTGCCTGCCGTAGCACTCAACGTATAAGCTGCAATCTTCTTTCCGTCTTTGTCGATAATAAACAGACGGCTGTCGGTTTCTGTCCACGATCCTCCCCAGTATCTGTACTTCAAGGAGATGACAGAATTTGCATCCGTGATGCCTTTTGCATCACCGCACGTATTGAAAACGTACGACATATAGCTGCCCGTTTTTGTACCTCTGCCCATACGCACACAATTTACTCTTGAGGTATGGTCAAAAAGTATTTCATTACAGCTGTAATTGCTTGTAGTGGAATACTTGTTAAGAATTATATCGTTCGGGTTATAAATAATTCCCGTGGTGTTTTTTATGTACCATTCATATACGTTATACGCTTCCTGCTCTGAAGGTGCGGAAACATACGTGCCTGCAAGAAGCACTGTATCGCCGTCAACAACATCTATAGGAAGATTGTAAATGGATCCTACGCCGCTCCACTGAAGCTCCGTAGCGTATTTCAAAAATGTGCCGTTTTCTCCCGCTTTTTTTGAAGATACAAAAGCGTAGGTTTTATCACCGTCAACGTCGCTTGCCTTCTCTACCAATCTGTAAAGAGGTGACGTCAGGGTTTTACCCTCTATTACCGTAACGGCATCGTCTACCGTCATAGCAGAGGATCCTGTTTCGGCTGTAAGCATAGTATCCGCGAGAGTGACTATCGGTGCCAAGAGCATCGAAAGACACAGAAATACAGATAAAAACTTACATCCGAATGTGTTTTTCACTTGCATAGTTTTTCTCTCCTAACAAAGAATTTCATGTACTGCATTTATATTATAAATACAGTTATACACGAAAATAAGAGTAACATTTTTATATGTAATATAGGAGGTGAATTTGTTTCTTTTTTGTAAATTTTATTATATTCTCTTTTTTGTGCCCGAAACACCCGTATTTAAGTAATGAATGTAATATTTTTTAAAACGATTTGTCTTTAATATACAATTTTCAAAAAAGTATGGTATAATATATATAAAGAACAGGAGGTACGTATATGTCAGTAATAAAAATAACAAAAGATAATTTTGACACCGAGGTAATGAAAAGCGATAAAAAAGTGCTTATAGACTTCTTTGCGGATTGGTGCGGTCCTTGCCGTATGGTTTCCCCCGTTGTAGACGAAATAGCAGACGAGCATCCCGAATACAAGGTATGCAAAATAAACGTTGATGAACAGCCCGAGCTTGCATCAAAATTTGCCGTTATGAGCATACCCGCGCTTTTCGTTATGGAAAACGGAAAAGTGGTGAGCCAGTCACTCGGCGCAAAGCCGAAAGCACTTATTCTTGAAATGCTTAAATAATTCATATAAAAAACGGCTGTCGGAGCTTTTTAAGCTTTGACAGCCGTTTTTTATTACATATTTACATCAAGTGAATAGCCGTAGTCTCCAAGCCAATATCCGCTTTTATTATGCTTTGAAAGGTTGCATTTATATTCACCGAGATAGACACATCCGCTTTGATCGTGCACGCTTACCGTAACGTCAAAATCAGCATCGCTTCCCAAAGTATACAGATTCTTTGCCTGTGCAAACACCGCATACTGTCCGTCAAAATCTATAGCGGTTATATAACCACTGAAAAAATCCCCTTTTTCACGTACGGTCATACCGTGTGTATACGTATTATCGGGCAGGAGTTTATAGAAATATATTTCATAGTCACCGCTGTCGTTTTGTATTTCTATCTCGATAAAATCCTCTTTCAGCCGTGAGGAAACGTAATCATTCTCTGACACCTTTATATTTTGTATACAGTTCATCGTTTGTATATCAAGCACCCGCAGAAACGTCGTTTCACAGTCGTTCTCTGTTCCCAAAAGCACGAGGGTTTTATCCGTGGCGAACATCTCTGAAATTATGAAGTTTTCACCCGGATCATATGCTGATTTCAGCGTATCTTCGTATATTACGTCTTTACCGTAGTTTATCGAATAAATCGTGTTATCGTGGTCTTTCGGAGAAAATTTTGTAAATCCTTTAGTAAAAAAGATAGTGTCAGACATTATGGCAACGCCTGTAAATTGCGTATCCGTGTACGCATCATACCCTACACTTGTCACAGTACCTTCATCCTCTGCCGTGATCGTTATATTGAAATTATCGGGTACAGGAGTTTTAAAAAATTCGTTTACTTTTTTTATCAAACTCTGTTGGTTTTCATAGCTTAACGTGAAGTTCGGCAGATCAACGTCAACAAAAAGTGGAAAATATTCGATATGATCGGAAAGATCGAGCGTCACGGTCACATTTCTTTTTTCTTCTTTGGATGTTTTTACAGCCTCACTGTACGCATCACTTACCACCTTGAGATCTCCTATATTTTCCGATATATCAATTCCGTAGTATTCACGGTCATAGTCCGGAATACCTTCGGCACCGAATTTATATTCCGTTTCACATTTGGGAGAAAGACCTATCGTATAATCGGTTTTCCAGTTCAGCTTTCTCATATAGTTCGTTTCCATTGTCAAGGTTATACCGTTTGCGTACGTTTTATCACCGTAAAGCACGTTTTCTTCAAACGATACTTTATCTTTACCCGAATTAACTTCGGCTGCTATATACGCCGTGGATACACCGAACAAAACGGCAAGAAGCAAAATTATAACGGTTAATTTCTTCATTCTTCCCCCTCCGTCATACTGTCAAGCGCACGGCTTACTCTGTCGCTTTGGTAGCTGTATGATTCTTTTATAAATTCAACGAGTGTTTTGCCTTCTTCTTCAAGCGTTTCCGTTTCAAAGTCTGCAATGATCTTTCCGCCTTTTATAAGCACGGCACGGCTGATGAAGGGTGAAACCTCATCTATAAGATGTGTTGAGAGCATAACCGTTTCATCGGGTTCTAAAATGCCGAGCAGGACTTTATAAAAATCCTCACGGTTGAATATATCGTTACCCGTAAACGGTTCATCCATAAAGATATATTCAGCACCCTGGGAAAGTGAGAGGATCACCTCAAGCTGGTCACGCTGTCCTTTTGAAAAATGCTTTACGGCTTTATTTTTCGGAAGCTTGAAAAAGTCCATAAGTCCATCAAAGCGTTTATCGGAAAACTTCTCAAAATGTTCCTTATAAAAGCTTCTGTGCTCGTTCGGAGTAAGTGTCGGAAACAGCGAATTTTCAGTCGTTGCAAAGGATATTTTTGCAATGTTTTTATGCGTTATCTTCTCACCGTCAAGCGTTATTTCGCCCTTATGTATGACATATCCCAAAATACACTTCATAAGCGTTGTTTTGCCTGCTCCGTTTTCACCGAAAAGACCAATTATCTGTCCTTGCGGTATTGTGAGGTTTACGTCTTCAAGTGCTGTTTTTGCACCGTATTTTTTCGTAAGATTCTTAATTTCTATCATAACAAACTCTCCATAATAAAATCAAACAGTACGTTATTCTTCAAATTCTGTTCCGGTGTGATCACGTAATAGCATACAAACAAAATGATAAGCGTTATTTTTTCTATAAGTATACAGGAAAACACGTAGCCGACAGGAACGTACAAGCAAAGCTTTTCTGTAGAACGCCACACGGGCAGACGGTTTGTAAGATATATACTTTTCGTTCTTATAAGATACATATATCTATAGATCATAAAACAAATAAGCACCACCGACGTTACGGAAAAACCAATAGTTGCACGTTGTATCATGTCACTGAAATACGGCATATTTCTTGAAGGTGAGTCTTTTATCCAGGAAAGCTCCGCAATAAAATTCGAAGTAAATACACCTGACAAGATCGAAACGGACAAGATATTTCCCACGACAAAAGCCAATATTTCGGGAAAAAGCTCAAGCCCCGGAGGAGAATATTTTTTAATTAGTTTCTTCATCTTCTTCCTCCTTTACATGTACCGTGTATAATCCCTTGAGAATAATTAATAAAGTTATTACCTGAAATGATATATCACTTGAAACATTTCCTATACTTCTTGTAAATAACAAGCACACCTTGGCTAAAAGCCATATTATCGAATAAGAGAATTTTCCGTGTCTGCTTTTGAACGAAAACAGTGCACACGCAAATGAAAGACCTATTATTATAAATAAATTACCTACAACCATAAATGTTTCATCAAGCGGCAGAATGCTGTGCAAAAAGTCACCTCTGTAAAACGCCATAAACAGCGACATTTCACTTACAAGCTCGCTCGGAGCTTTGAAGACGTAATATTTACACATTACAAACAGCAGCACCGTCTGAACGGCAAACAGCATAAACAACATAATCGCGTTGTAAACTGTCTGTACGTAGAAAAATACTTTTTCGTCAATTTGCAATCTTTGCACTGCATAAGCCGTCTTTTCCGAATGGTTTTGTGACGATATAAGAAACTTACAAACAAGGCAAAGGCATACCAGAAACGATATACCGTAAAAGGACGTGATGAACGTTTCTTCAAGTATCGGCACGGAATCTATACTTTCCGCTGCTGACAAGGCATTATTAAGATTTATACAATAGAACGAAAGCTGTAAAACGGACAAAAGCACGAAACACAAAATGATTTTGCGAAAGGACATTTTCCCGAAAAGTCCGAAAACGGATATATATTTTTTCATCATCAATTCTCCCAATGTTTTTCGATAAGCGATACGGCATCTTCTTTTGAAAGTCCCATCTGTTTAAGCGAAGACACGATACCGCCGACGTCATTTTCAAGAAGCTGTATGCGTATGCGCTCTTTTTTCTCATCATCGAGCGACATATAACTTTTAGCTCCTGCACGCGATTCGATA